>JABXIK010000051.1 GCA_013373125.1 Gammaproteobacteria bacterium
AGCAAAAAGACTCGCCCCTCTCGGACAACCGCATTTAACTGGGAGTGCCAATCAATATTAACTTTTTCTTTATTTTGAAGCACTTAGACACTAGCCTAGGATATTGTAATTATTGAAACAGATTGTACTGTCTTAGCTGAAATTATCTAGCAGGGTTTCTTAGATGAGCCACCCAATTTACTGGTTAAATGAGGATCCATGCCTCTTTCCCCAGCACAAATATGCTTTAAAAGATCCAAATGGCTTACTCGCTGCTGGTGGCGACCTATCTATTGAGCGATTATTGTACGCTTATTCTCTTGGCATATTTCCTTGGTATAACTCGAATGAGCCAATTTTATGGTGGTCTCCTAGCCCCAGGTCCGTCATAAGACCCTCTCAATTCAAACCATCTCGCAGCCTAGCCAAGTTTATACGCAAGGGACTGTATACCGTGACCAGTGACACATGCTTTGCAGATGTAATGAGGTCCTGTGCCGCACCAAGAAACGATCAAAATGGAACCTGGATCAATCAAGATATGATCAAGGCTTACACTAAATTGCACGAAATAGGATTCGCCCACTCCGTGGAGTGCTGGCAAAATGATGAATTGATCGGCGGACTTTATGGTATTGCCATTGGAAAGGCCTTCTTTGGTGAATCCATGTTTTCTACCAAGGATAACGCTAGCAAGGTGGCTTTTGCCGTTTTATGCGAAAACCTGTCAAGTTGGGGATTTGAAATCATTGATTGCCAAGTGCACAACCCTCATTTAGAGAGCTTGGGTGCAATTGAAATCCCAAGGGAAGAATTCTTAGATATACTTGATCGCGCAACGGCTGAAAAGCCAGATAAGGAGTGGCAGTTTGGATAAAGTTGATACAAACGATGACCAACACATCAAGCTATTAACATTAAGTGAAGACCATGATTGCAGCTACCTTCCAAACCTCAAAGCGAATTCTGTATTCTTGGATCATGCAAACCCACCTAGTTGGGGGCAATATTCACAGTTGACCCGAATCGGCTTTCGTCGCTCTGGTAATCATTTTTATCGCCCTCATTGTAAACAATGCGACGCCTGTCTTTCGTGTCGAATCCGCGCTCAAGAGATAAACCTTAATTCCAAGCGGTTTAAGCGCATATTAAATAGCAATCAACATCTAAGCTATTCCCTAGTTCGATCCGAATTTACAGCTGAGCATTACACACTTTATGAGCAGTACATAAATACACGCCACAATGATGGGGACATGTACCCTCCAAGTGAAGATCAATACAGAAGTTTTCTGGTATCCCCAGAGAAATACAGCTACTTCCTTGAAATTCGAGATAAAGGCGATTTGATCGCCTGTAGCGTCACGGACGCCTTAGATGATGGACTGAGCGCTATTTATACTTATTTCGACCCCAACCTAGAGAAATCTAGCCTAGGCACTCTCGCTGTACTACTACTCTGCAAAATATCCAGAGAAATGAACTTACCTTATGTTTATCTGGGTTACTGGGTGAAAAACAGTCAGAAAATGCATTATAAAGCCCAATTCCAGCCCCTTGAGGTATTTAATGGGGAAAATTGGCAGTCCTTAACCGAACAGGTCTAGCTAATTGCTTGATTTTCAGGCAGAATGCGCTCCGTTTTTAATGTTACCCAGGTGAATGAATGTCTAGAGAAGACCACATTGAAATGGACGGTGAAGTAATTGACACCCTTCCAAACACAATGTTCCGCGTTAAGCTTGAAAACGGCCATGTCGTAACGGCACATATTTCTGGCAAAATGCGTAAAAACTACATCCGCATTCTTACAGGCGATAAGGTTAAGGTTGAATTAACCCCTTACGACCTAAGCAAAGGGCGCATTACTTACCGCGCTCGCTAATAAAAAAAGCCCCAAAGGGGCTTTTTTTATCCCTGCAGAATAAGGTTAACTTTCAACCTCTTCCAACTCATCACAGACAATAGCCAAGCCAATATCATCACCCGCTATGTCAATCTTCACTGTACCACCCTTATCAGCAAGCTCACCAAATAAGATTAATTCAGCCAATGGCTTTTTAACCTTCTCCTGAATTAAGCGAGCCATAGGTCTTGCGCCCATTTGCGGGTCATAACCATGTTCGGAGAACCAATCACGAGCCTCATCAGTGGCATAGATAACCACTTTTTTATCGTCCAATTGTGACTGCAACTCGGTTAAGAACTTATCAACCACATGACCAATAATATCTTTACCTAAAGCAGTAAATTGAATGATGGCATCAAGACGATTTCGGAACTCAGGAGTGAACTGCTTACGTATAACCTCCATTGCATCCGTTGTGTGGTTTTGCTCGTTGAAACCAATTGATCGGCGACTGCTTGCCTCTGCCCCAGCATTCGTCGTCATAATCAATACCACATGTCGGAAATCCGTTTTACGGCCATTATTGTCAGTGAGCGTACCGTGATCCATTACCTGCAAAAGTAAATTGAAAACATCCGGATGCGCCTTCTCAATCTCATCAAGTAACAGCACGCAGTGTGGAGTCTTATTAACTGCTTCTGTTAATAGGCCACCCTGGTCATAACCTACGTAACCTGGAGGTGCACCAATCAAGCGAGAAACTGTGTGTGCTTCCATGTATTCGGACATATCAAAACGCACCAATTCCATTCCCATCACATGCGCCAACTGACGGGTTACTTCTGTTTTACCCACACCCGTAGGTCCGGCAAACAAAAACGAGCCAATCGGTTTCTCAGGTGCTTTCAGCCCAGCACGTGAAAGCTTAATTGCATTGGCAAGACTAGTAATGGCTTCGTCCTGACCGAAGACCATCATCTTCATATTCTTATCTAGATTCTGCAGTAGCTTTTTGTCATCAACGTTCACACTGCGAGAAGGAATACGAGCGATTTTAGCCACCACCTTTTCAACATCTGCAACCTGAATGACTTTTTTACGCTTGCTAACCGCAAGTAATTGCTGCCCCGCCCCAACTTCATCAATTACATCGATTGCCTTATCTGGCATATGGCGATCACGAATATATCTGTCCGCCAATTCGGATGCTGCTCGCAACGCCTTATCTGTGTATTTAAGGTGATGATGTTCTTCGAACTGAGTCTTAAGCCCTTTTAAAATTTTGTAGGTATCTTCTACGCTAGGCTCAACCACATCAATTTTCTGGAAGCGTCGTGCAAGCGCGCTATCTTTTTCAAAAATACCACGAAACTCATTAAACGTAGTGGAACCCATGCAACGCAATTGACCACCGCTCAACAATGGCTTCAATAGATTCGATGCGTCCATGACGCCACCCGAGGCAGCGCCGGCACCGATAATGGTATGAATCTCATCAATAAACAAAATTGCTTTCGGCTGGCGCTTCAACTCAGCCAGCAAGGCTTTAAATCGCTTCTCGAAGTCGCCACGATATTTTGTGCCTGCTAATAACGCACCCATATCCAAGCTATAAACTACCGCTTCGCGCATAATTTCCGGAATTTGATTATCAACGATTCTTTTTGCCAAACCCTCTGCAATGGCAGTTTTACCTACGCCAGACTCCCCAACTAAAAGCGGATTGTTTTTTCTACGACGAGATAAGATTTGAATGCAACGCAGCAACTCTTCATCACGACCAATAAGAGGGTCAATTTTCCCTTCTTTGGCAAGCTTATTTAAATTTGTTGCGTAATTATCCAGTGCCGCAGAAGAACTTTCGGAACCCGCCTCTTCTTCAAGATTTTCAGTTTCTGCTTCTTCTTGCTCGCCGGTTAATTTTGAAATTCCATGGCTGATAAAATTAACCACATCGATACGTGCAATATTCTGCTGCTTCAAAAAATAAACAGCTTGGCTTTCTTGCTCACTAAAAATAGCGACCAGTACATTAGCGCCTGTTACTTCTGACTTGCCAGAGCTTTGCACATGAAAAACAGCACGCTGTAAAACACGTTGAAAACCTAAGGTTGGCTGAGTTTCTCGATCGGTATCTCCTTCAGGCAATAAAGGCGTCGTTGAATCAACAAAATCTTGCAGGTCTTTGCTTAATCGGTCAATTTCAGCTCCGCAAGCAACCAGTACTTCTTTTGCAGCATCATTTGATGTGAGGGATAACAGTAAGTGCTCCACTGTCATAAATTCGTGGTGCTTCGCCCTAGCCTCTTTAAAAGCAGTATTTAGGGTGGCTTCAAGATCGCGATTTAACATAGGGTTCCCCTCATTTCACCTGCTGTACGTCACACATTAATGGATGCTGATTCTCTTTAGCAAAAGCAACCACTTGAGCCGCTTTCGTTTCAGCAACATCCTTTGTGAATACGCCACATACGGCCTTACCTTGAGTATGTACAGCTAACATCACTTGAGATGCTTTTTCTATATCCATAGAAAAGAACAGGATTAAGACCTCAATGACAAAGTCCATTGGTGTGTAATCATCATTTAACATGACTACCTGGTACATTGACGGTCTTTTCAGTTCTGGCTTAACTGGAGCAACAGCTATGCCATGTTCCTCATCCTTATTGTCTTCCCCCATACTTAAGGTTAGTTTACTTTCATGCATTCTGCTGTGCCTTAATCTTGATAAAGTCTGACATATAAACGACGTATAAATTCCGATTCTAACCCTTGACAAAACAATAAGATTGCCACAATGTAACTTTTGTTCGGAATTCATAACACAGTTGTCATCTTACGACTATATGGTTCCTAAAATAATAAATACAAGTCTGGTTTTGGAGTACAACTCATGCAAACAGGGAAAGTAAAATGGTTTAACAATGCCAAGGGTTATGGATTCATCCTATCCGATACTGGCGGCGAAGATCTGTTTGCCCATTATTCTTCCATTCAAACTGAAGGTTATAAGACCCTAAAAGCTGGCCAATCCGTTCAATTTGATACCAAGCCTAGCGACAACGGCACTCACGCCATCAATATTACACCTCTAGACATGCTATCCCCAAGCAAAGATAAACAGTCTGAAAACAGAGAAAAAGTATTAGGTGCAGCGGAAGAAGCTTAAAAAGCACTTCCAGAAGAAAAGAAAAAGCCCGGAATTACCGGGCTTTTTTGTGCTTAAAGTGCATCAATGATGGCATTAAGTGTCGTGCTTGGTCGCATAACCTTAGAGGCTTTCGCTGGATCTGGGTGGTAATAGCCACCAATATCAGCTCCTGTGCCCTGTGCTTTGCTCAGCTCAGCTACGATTTCAGCACGATGAGCTTCCAGGTCAGCAGCAACCTTAGTAAAGATGGTTTTAAGCTCTTGATCTTTATTTTGCTCAGCAAGTGCCTCCGCCCAATAAAGCGCCAAATAGAAGTGACTACCGCGATTATCAACTTCACCAACGCTACGATGAGGAGAGCGATCATGATCTAAGAACTTGCCAGTGGCTTCATTCAGAGCATCCGCAAGAACAAGCGCTTTTTCGTTATTGGTTTTATGACCCAAGTCTTCAAGAGAGACGGCCAGAGCCAAAAACTCACCCAAGGAGTCCCAGCGCAAGTGCCCCTCTTCTGCCAATTGTTGAGCATGCTTAGGCGCAGAACCGCCTGCCCCTGTCTCATACAAGCCACCACCTGCTAACAATGGAACAATTGAAAGCATTTTAGCGCTCGTTCCCAATTCAAGAATTGGGAATAAATCAGTCAAGTAATCACGCAATACGTTACCAGTCACAGAAATAGTATTTTCACCTTTTGCAACGCGTTCCAAGGTGTACTGAACGGCTTTTACTGGAGACATGATTTGGATATCCAAATCAGTTGTATCGTGATCTTTTAAATATTTATTTACGATTTGAATCAAATTTGCATCGTGTGCTCGTGCTTCATCTAGCCAGAAAATAGCTGGTTGACCAGTTGCTTTCGCACGATTAACAGCAAGCTTCACCCAATCTTGTATTGGCGCATCCTTGGTTTGACACATGCGCCAAATATCGCCTTTTTCAACATTATGCTCGATTAGCACATTACCAGATGAATCTTTCACCTTAACTGTACCGGTCTCTTTCAAGATAAAGGTTTTATCGTGAGAGCCATATTCTTCGGCTTTTTGCGCCATCAAACCCACATTGGATACATTACCCATGGTCTTAACATCAAATGCGCCATGCTGCTGACAAAATTCAATGGTTTTTTGGAAAACATCCGCGTAACAGCGATCTGGGATAAGAGCCTTGGTATCATGTAACTTGCCGTCGGAGCCCCACATCTTACCCGATGCACGAATAGCAGCAGGCATTGAAGCATCAACAATCACGTCATTAGGAACATGTAAATTTGTAATGCCTTTATCAGAATCCACCATGGCTAAGCGTGGACGTGATTGATAAACCGCTTGAATATCCGCTTCGATTTCCGCTTTTTTATCAGCAGGTAGCGCTTCGATTTTAGCGTAAACATCACCAAGACCATTCTTAGTATTCACACCAAGTTCCGCAAAGGTTTGCTCATGCTTTGCAAATACATCTTTATAGTAAACAGTAACAGCGTGACCAAACATTACCGGGTCACTTACTTTCATCATGGTCGCTTTTAAATGCAGTGATAACATAACATCATTGTCTTTTGCATCTTGCATTTGCTCTTCGTAGAAAGCACGCAGAGCATTACTAGACATTACAGCTGCATCAATAACTTCGTTTTTCTCTAACTCAACAACTGGCTTTAATACAGTTTCTTGCCCGTTCGCTTCAAGCACGATAGAGACGCTGTCAGCCTTAGGCATAACCACTGATTTTTCAGAACCATAGAAATCCCCATCGCTCATATGGGCAACATGGGATTTTGAATCTTTAGTCCATGCACCCATGCTATGGGGATTTTGCTGGGCATATGCTTTTACGGGTGCAGCCACGCGTCGATCACTATTGCCTTCACGTAAAACAGGGTTAACCGCACTACCTAAAATTTTTGAGTATCGCGCTTTAATATCTTCTTCTTTTTCATTAGCAGGTTTAACAGGATAATCCGGTACTGCATATCCTTGCTCTTGAAGCTCTTTAATTGCGGCATTTAATTGAGGAATTGAAGCACTGATATTTGGTAGCTTGATAATATTGGCTTCAGGAGTTTTAGCTAGTTCACCTAGCTCTTGTAAATCATCATTTTGACGCTGGTCCGGTGCAAGAAAATCCGGAAAACTTGAAATAATACGGCCTGCTAGAGAAATATCGCGGGTCTCTACGGCTAGTTTCGCTGGTTTCGAAAAGGCTTCAACAATAGGTAAGAATGAATATGTCGCTAAAGCAGGTGCCTCATCTGTCAGGGTGTAAATGATCTTGGGAGTTTTATTGGTCATTTTCTATCCTAAAGTTTTATGGCTGTTGGGCCGAAACTCACATCAGAAAGGCTTATGGCCTCTCATATCTTTGATTGCCTCTTAGGCTGTTCGTACTGGCTTTTGGCCAGTACATAACTACATATGTTTATTAAAGGCGGCGAATTATATCACGCACTGGTATAATCGTAATGCCTTTTTGTAGTTTTTTTACATAACAGACTGCCTACTTAAGTTGTACTCCATATATTTGGTAATTTTATTACAAGACCATGGCCAAACTAATTTTATTCAATAAACCCTTTCAAGTTCTGTCTCAATTTTCCTCCTCTGAGGAAAAACAAACCTTGGCTGATTTTATTACCATTCCCAATGTCTACCCTGCAGGCCGCTTGGATTATGACTCTGAGGGATTACTGCTATTAACAGACAACGGACAATTACAGCATAGAATAGCCCACCCAAAGCACAAATCCGCTAAGGTTTACTGGGTTCAAGTAGAAGGCGCCCCCACCGATTCAGACCTAGAGCCATTGCGACAAGGTCTCGACTTGAAAGATGGTCGCACCCTGCCAGCGAAAGCAAAGATCATACAAGAGCCATCCATCTGGAAGAGAACCCCCCCTATTCGCGAAAGAGCCAGCATTCCAACTACCTGGCTGGAAATCACCTTAAAAGAAGGAAAAAACCGACAAGTCAGACGCATGACAGCTGCCATTGGCTTCCCAACACTGAGACTAATTAGAGCCAGTATTGGAGAGTGGACTATCAAGAATATTGCCCCTGGGGAACACATCATTCTAGATGTAGCTACATCACCGACACCCAAGAAGCCATATTCAGCCAATCGGAAATTCGGTAAAATGCGCCCACCTTTAAAGAAGAAGAGCTAACAATGCGCTTTAAGCCAAATTCGACAGTGGCTACCATCATCGAACAAGACGGTAAATTATTATTTGTAGAAGAAGCCGATTCTGGGCGTCTTGTTTACAATCAGCCTGCTGGTCACCTAGAGCATGGTGAATCGCTTGAACAAGCGGCGATAAGAGAAGTTCTAGAAGAAACCGGCCACACCTGCAAGCTGACACACTACATGGGACTTTATACCTATACAGCACCAAGCAATGACACCACCTATCACCGCCATTGTTTCATTGGGGAATCCTTGAGTTATGACCCATCCCTTCCATTGGATGAAGGAATTTCTGGTATTAAATGGATGACCTTAAATGAACTAAAGGAAAGCGCTGCCGCAAGAAGCCCTCTAGTAATCAAATGCACTGAAGATTACTTGGCAGGCAAACGCTTCCCACTAGATTTAATATACGAGCACCCTAATGACTAAACCAACCTCAGAAACAACCGTCATCGTCGGCATGTCAGGTGGCGTAGATTCATCTGTGTCCGCCCATTTACTAATTGAACAAGGCTATCAAGTTGAAGGCCTTTTCATGAAAAACTGGGATGAAGACGATGGCACAGAGTACTGCACAGCGAAAGAAGACTTAGCAGACGCTCAAGCTGTATGCGATAAATTAAATATTAAATTACACACAGCAAATTTTGCTGCTGAATATTGGGATAATGTTTTCGAACACTTCCTAGAAGAATATAAAGCGGGCCGAACCCCAAACCCGGATATTCTTTGCAACCGCGAAATCAAATTCAAGGCATTCTTAGATTATGCCAAAGTACTTGGTGCTGATTATATTGCAACAGGACATTATGTACGTCGTGGCGATATCGACAATCGAACTTACTTACTACGCGGCATTGATAACAATAAAGACCAAAGTTATTTCCTGCATGCCGTAGGCGAAGATGAAATCAAACAAACCTTATTCCCAGTTGGTGAGCTTGAAAAACCCGAGGTTCGCCGCATAGCGGAAGAACAGGGACTCGCCACAGCTAAGAAAAAAGACAGCACAGGTATTTGCTTCATTGGTGAGCGTCGCTTTAAGGACTTTCTACAGCAATATTTACCCGCGCAGCCCGGCATCATAGAAACATCAGACGGTGAAGAAATTGGTCGTCATGAAGGCTTAATGTATTACACCCTAGGCCAGCGTCAAGGCATAGGTATTGGTGGCAGCAAACATCACGGCACAGAGCCTTGGTTTGTTTTACACAAAGACCTCGAACGCAATGTATTAATCGTCGGCCAAGGCAAGCAACACCCATTACTATTTACCAACTCGTTAAACACGGGTGAAGTGTACTGGGTCAATGAAGAGCCAAAAGAATTTCCATATCGCTGCACCGCCAAGGTTCGTTATCGCCAACCTGATCAAACATGCACCATTCATAAAACTGAAAACGGCTACCAAGTATTATTTGACGAACTGCAACGCGCTGTGACGCCAGGGCAATCAATTGTGCTTTATCAAGAAGATATTTGTTTAGGCGGCGGAGTGATCGAAAGCTGCGTGAAGTTGAGCCAGGATTAAGCCATATATGACAAAAGCCAATATTGATAACCAAGCGCTAGCATTAGCTGGGTTGTTCCAAGCCACTCACTTGGTTGAACAAATTGCGCGCACCGGTAATGTTAGCGACAAAGAGTTAAGGATTTGCATTGAAAGTTTATTTCAAACTCACCCCCACTCTATTGAAGATATCTATGGTGGCTCCCGTGACAATTTAAAACTCGGCTTCAAAGAGTTACGATTTTTTACAGGCGGTAAAAACCGTACTGGCTCCAGTCCGGATGTTATGCGTTATGCATTAGGCGTGCTCCACTTGGAAAGCAAGCTAAGAAAAAATAGAAAAATGATGCCCAAAGTCAGCAAGGGGATTGAACAGGCAAAGCGTCAGCTGGATCACTTTCATAGCAGCCATGAAAATTTAATTGCCAACCTATCGGGCTTATACCAAGAAACGCTTAGCACCTTCCGTTTTCGTATTCACGTAACCGGTAGCGCCCAGCACTTACAAAACCCGCAAAATGCACATAAAATTCGCGCTTTATTACTATGCGCAGTGAGATCAGCAATATTGTGGCGTCAAATGGGCGGTCGACGCTGGCAGTTATTATTCAACCGCCAAAAATTAAATCGCTCCTGTAAAGAAGTAATGGAGAAAATGCACTAGGCCGCTATTGCGCGGCCTTTCCTGCATAGAATGCTTTCATTTGCTGAAGCGCTTTAAATGCAGCTTTTGGATTTAATTTTAAATCCGGATCCATCTGATCTTGGTTATTCTTACTTTCTAATAACCCAATTGGGTTTTGAATAAAGCTGCCCTCTTTTGTTACAAATGCATAGTTATAGTAGCTTGCCATAACTTGTACATCTCTGGATCGCTGATCAAAAAGCGAATCACCATTACTGTAATTCCCTATAGGCTGATCACAAGCAAGTAATTCATCAATCAAGGTTGCAGAGACATCAATACTCGCTGTACGGTGATCAAACTGTTTGGCTTTTTTGCCAGGCCAATGAATTACTAAGGGCACCTGAGTTTGATAATGAGTAAAATTACTACCATGCCCAAAACGCGTGGCACTGGTATCTGCAAATTCTTCAGCATGATCAGACGTCACGATAAGCACCGTATTTTCGTACTTACCCGATGCCTTTAATTCATCAATTAGTTTCCCAATTAAATCATCTACAAAATAAATACTGTTTTTATAGCGATTCAAATATGGTTCAGGGTCCTTACCTGCTTTAAAGTCCACAAGACTGGGTTTCTCTGTAGGCGTGAATTTTTCATAGCCATCTGGGTAGTAATACAAATAATGCGTAGAGTTAAAGAACATAAAGCCAAACACAGGGGTTTCTGCGGAATTTAATTTGGTGATCATTTTGTTTAAAACATCGCGGTCTTTCTCAATAGTATCTTTACCTTCACCGTGATGAACATCCGTCTTAACAGGCAAAAAACTCGTATCCGTCAGTTTAATACGAGTGATATCCCCACTAGGGTAAATACCAAAATCATAACCTTGCGCTTTCAATTGATTTAAAAGGACAGGTCCACCTACACCATTATTTGCTACAACATTATCCATATAGGTAGGAGCCAAACCGTACATCAATGAAAAAATGCCTCGCGTAGTGACATTGCCACTGGAGTGATGATCATTAAACCAAAGAGATTCCTGAGCAAGCTTATAAGTATTGGGTGAAATCTCTTGGGTCATAGCGTCAGCACGCCAACTTTCCAATACAACCATAATGATGTTTGGCTTTTGCCCTTCCTGCGTACACTGCATAGGCAACTTAGGGTATGTAATATTGGAATCATCAATGCCCTTGGTATCCACAGCCATATCATTTAACACTTCACTCTTCGCTATATGGCGAGAATGCATAGGAAAATAAAAAGGTACATGACCACTTAACGAAGTAATCGGCATATAGTTTTGAGCGTAAGCCCAAGAGTGACTTAGATTAACAAACAAAATATTAAGGAAGATTAAGGATGCTAACAGCCATCCGGTTGATTTGAATCGAGTACGAACAATCAGTTTACGATTCACCAGCCACAAGAAGAAAAACTCTGCACAAGCAATAAGCGCTGCCACAGAACTAAAAATCAAATAAGTTTTGAAGCTTACATCAAAGAACTCACCACCCTCGTCAGCCCAAAAGGCTTCAATAAAAAACCAATTAATGTGGTAGTTATAAATATCGTAAATATAGCTATCTATAAACACCATAACCGCTAAATTACCACCGGCAGCAATTGCTAAAACTTGCAACGGCCAATGGGCATAGGGAATAAAAGTCAAAGGTAGAAACAACATCAAGCCAACTAGCGCGTACAAGCCCCATACGGCCGGCAATAGTCCAATCTGATAGGCGCCGTCTAACACGCCAACAGGGCTTGAAAAGTATTGAGTAAAACCAAGAGAGATGAATGTTATCAGCACAACATTGAGCAGCATCAGCCAACCGAGAGCACGATTTGTTAGCCAAGCTTGCTTGAATAAACCCATCATATATTCCAACCAACTAATAAAAGCAGGCATTCTAACGCCCTGCACACTGTGGGTATAGTGGTGATTGCGCATAGGATTGTTGCTTTTGTCAGATAAATACTGCTCTAAGACCATAAAAACTGTATAATTCGCGCCTATTTTTTAGCTCAACCTAATATTGCGAGGGTTTCATGGATCTTTCTGCATTGACAGCTGTATCCCCTATTGATGGCCGCTACGGTAGTAAAACCACTGAACTACGTTCGATTTTCAGTGAATTTGGTCTAATCAAATATCGAGTACAAGTTGAAATCCGTTGGCTACAGCGCCTAGCAGAACACAGCGCCATTAGCGAAGTCCCAGCATTCTCCTCAGAAGCCAACGCCGTTTTAGACGGGATCGTTAGCAACTTTAGCGAAGCAGACGCCCAACGCATCAAGGATATTGAAAGCACTACCAATCATGATGTAAAAGCGGTTGAGTACTTCATTAAAGAGAAAATCGAGAGCAATGTAGAGCTAGCAGCCATCACCGAGTTTGTGCACTTTGCCTGCACCTCTGAAGACATCAACAACCTTTCTCACGGCCTTATGTTAAAAGCAGGTCGTGACGAAGTGGTATTGCCTTACTTAGAAAAAGTATCTGAAGCCATTGCTGCATTAGCGAAGGCCCATGCTGAGCTGCCAATGCTTTCTCGTACCCACGGCCAAACAGCCTCCCCAACAACACTGGGTAAAGAAATGGCAAACGTGGTAGCGCGTATGCGTCGTCAAATCGAACAACTTAAGAAGGTTGAGATTCTAGGCAAGATGAATGGCGCCGTTGGTAACTACAATGCTCATCTGTCCGCCTATCCTGATATCGATTGGGCTGAAAATGCGCAAGTATTTATCGAAGGACTGGGCCTAACCTTTAATCCTTACACCACACAAATTGAGCCGCACGATTATATTGCTGAATTATTTGATGCGATTGCACGCTTTAACACCATTCTGATCGACTTCGATCGCGATATCTGGGCTTATATTTCAAACGGTTACTTCAAGCAAAAAACCATCGCCGGTGAAGTTGGCTCTTCAACCATGCCGCACAAAGTTAATCCAATTGACTTTGAAAACTCTGAAGGTAATTTAGGGATCGCCAACGCGGTCATGTCGCACTTAGCACAAAAACTACCTATCAGCCGCTGGCAGCGCGACCTTACTGACTCCACTGTTTTACGCAATATGGGTGTTGGCCTAGGCTATAGCTTGATTGCATACCAAGCGTCTTTGAAAGGTATTAGTAAGTTAGAAGTTAACGAGGCTCGCCTAGCTGAAGACCTAGACAACGCTTACGAAGTCCTAGCTGAACCTATTCAAACCGTTATGCGTCGATTCGGTATCGAACAGCCATACGAGAAACTAAAAGCCTTTACTCGCGGTAAGGCGATTACAAAATACATGATGATTGAATTCGTCGACTCTTTAGAGCTACCACAAGCTCAAAAAGATGCATTAAAAGCTATGACCCCTGCAAGCTATACTGGTAATGCAGCGGATCAAGCCAAAGCCATCTAAATCATGGCTTAACCTAAAATCCCGCTACGGCGGGATTTTTTTTGTTTATTTAAAGGACACCCTATGAACATCCTTGGCAATATCAGTATTGAAACCTTCCTTGCTGAATACTGGCAAAAAAAACCACTATTGATTCGCAACGCCTTCCCTAACTTTGAATGCCCGATTGAGCCTGATGACCTTGCAGGGCTTGCACTGGAAGAAGATGCCGAGTCTCGCCTGATATTTGAAAACGGTAAAAATGGTCCCTGGGAATTGCTACACGGCCCTTTCACTGAAGAAACTTTCGCCCAATTGCCAGAAGAAAAATGGACGCTCTTAGTACAAGCCGTGGATCAATGGGTGCCCGAACTTGCCGATCTACTGGATTACTTTAAATTTATTCCAAGCTGGCGCCTTGATGACATCATGGCAAGCTTTGCTCCTAAAGGAGGAAGTGTTGGACCACACTTCGATCAATACGATGTATTCCTATTGCAAGCCCATGGGCAGCGTCATTGGCAAGTCGGTCCCAAATACAAAGAAACCGACGAACTCGTATCCGGCACTGACCTGAAAATACTGAAAAAAATGCAGGTAGCCGATGAATGGACGCTCAGTCCAGGCGATATGCTGTATATCCCCCCCCAGTTTGCTCATAACGGCGTCGCCTTAGATGATTGCATGACACTATCTATTGGCTTTAGAGCGCCAAGCGAGGCCGACATAATCAGTCATCTTGCCGATGAGATTTGCACAAACCTAACTGAAGACCTTAGGTACAGCGACGCAGATATATCCAATGCAGAACAATCCCCTGCCTTTATTGATGAGGACAGCATCGAACGCATTCAAGCCATTTTAGCGCAGCGCATTCTCAATAAAGAAAACATCAAACAATGGTTTTCGCAGTACATGACCGAAAGCAAGTACCCTGACCTGCACGAACCACTAGAAGAAGCCCTTGAATGGGATGAGGTTGCACCATTTTTCGCACAAGCAAGCGCTGTAATTCAAAACGAAACTACACGCTGGGCCTACTACCAGAACAACCAAGAAGTAAATCTAGTTATAAATGGCCAAGCAATAGAGTACGAGCGCAGTCAAACAAGTGAAGAATTGGTTGTCTTATTATCAAATCAACGCAAAACTAAGATTGAGCAATTAGACAAATACTTGCAAGACGAGCCTTGCCAGCAATTACTGCTAGAATTAATTAACCTAAATCATCTTTATTTCGATGAATAATGAGCCAAATTAAAGTCACAAAAGCCAACTGGGACAAAGACCGTCGAGTTCTTCGCGATATTCGTAATCAGGTATTCATTGTTGAGCAAAATGTACCTGAAGAACTGGAATGGGATAGCCTAGATCAATCTTGCGAGCACTTTATCGCGTACGTCGATAATGAAGCCGTTGGCTGTGCGCGCCTGATTGATAATAAGAAAATCGGAAGAATGGCAGTGCTTCGCCCATTCAGAGGAATGGGCATTGGCTTGCAAATCATTGATCACATCAAACGCTACGCCTCACAGAAACGCTACAGTCGTTTAGAGTTAAGTGCTCAATGCCATGCCTATTCGTTTTATCATAAATGTGGTTTTGAGGCCTTCTCAACGCCCTACGAAGATGCGGACATTCCCCATATCGATATGGGACACAATGTCTTTGCCAAAGAACAAGACCCAGGATTCTTTTTATTTAACGCAGATAGTGAAATCCACCATGGAAAAACCTTGCTTGAGGCTCAAGGTTATTTAGATATGATGCTCAGTCAAACTCGCCGAAGCATCATCCTATGCCTGAAAGATTTATCGCACCCTCTTTGTAATCACGAAGGCTTAATCAGCAAGATTAAATCACTGGCTCGCCATAATCGTCATTTTAAAATCTATATTCTGCTCAACAAGTACACGCCTCAAAATAATGAGCACGCCCTGTTTCGATTACAAGATCGACTTCCGTCGTTTATCGAAATCCGCTCAGCCAATGAGACCATTCCATGCCAGTGGCTAATGGACAGTACCGCTTGGTTTGATTTTGACTTAAATGACTCCCGTGCTTGTTTTTCAGACAAACCCAAGATCAAATTATTTATGGAGCGTTTTAATAAATGGTGGAACAACGCCCAACAAATCATCGACTCTCGTCGCTTATCTATTTAGTCTTTTTATTACTAGCGGGTTGCGACAAACAAGAGTACACACTGGTTGAGCTACACCATATCTCTAGTGCTGACATTAAAAGCATACTAGAGCAGCATGTTGATGATGACATTCAATATGATATCGCCGGGCAATCCATTATTTTTCACAGCAACCAAGAATCCATTAAAAATACCATTGCCCTTTTGCAAGCACTTGATAAAGGCCAATCCCTCTACAAAATTGATTTTAGCTGGGGCAATAACAAGCGTTACTCCACCACTCGCCTACCGTCTTCAATTTACATAAAGCAAAGTAAAGAAAATCTTGTACGGCTCTTCAATGAAAGATGGCAAATACAAATCGAAACCATCGATCAAAATCGCGTACTGTGTGAAATCACATTAATTAAAAAGCATCACCTAGAAAGTGTGCAGCAATATGTATTCAGGCTAGGAGAGGCACAGAGTATTGAACACCCAGAACTACCGGACGGCCTAGCACTCAAAATCAGAAAAATATAAAAGCAGGCGTAAAACAAGCAGGCATAAAAAAACCAGCATGAGCTGGTTTCTTTTGTTAAGCAAGCTTAACGTAATTGGTGCCCGGAGCCAGACTCGAACTGGCACGCCCTTGCGAGCGAGGGATTTTAAATCCCTTGTGTCTACCGATTTCACCACCCGGGCAAGACACTGTGTATCTATATGGAGGCGCGAGCCGGATTCGAACCGGCGTACACGGAGTTGCAGTCCGCTGCATAGCCTCTCTACCATCGCGCCAACAATTTTGATTTGAATACTAGTGTTTGCAACTCTTCAAAACAAAATTCAACCAACCTTTTGGGATGGCAACATCTTATTACTAAGATGATTTGGAGCGGGAAACGAGACTCGAACTCGCGACCCCAACCTTGGCAAGGTTGTGCTCTACCAACTGAGCTATTCCCGCGCTTCGTTGCTGGGTTATCCCTGACAACGGAGGCACATTTTAATGACCTGCCCCTAAGTGTCAACGTTTTTTTCCTTATTTCTGAATTACTTAGCGCATTTTTTAAGGTTTGTGCATAAAACCATCAAAAAATATGACTAAAACATTAAATAATGAGAAAAACCTTTATAAAACAATCAACTAGAGCTTTTCAGAGCCGGCCAAGCCGCAACCAAATATGTAACCATCGACCATAGTGTTAATACTGCCGCAACCACCAATGAAAAGACTGCCGCATAGTACCAACCATCTGATGCAATGAAGGCGGTGCTGTCACCCGGTTCAATGCCTAACATGCCTGTGATCGCAAACATCTGCATCAAGGTTTTGGCTTTGCCAATAAAATTCACAGCCACGGTATCGCTTTTACCGACAGAGGCCATCCATTCGCGCAGAGCTGAGATAATGATCTCACGACCAACAATAATTAAAGCCGGTACAGTTACCCAAAGAGTTTGATCACGTTCGACAACAATCATCAAAGACACCACAACGATGAGCTTGTCAGCAACTGGGTCTAAGAAAGCACCGAATGGCGTCATGAGATTCATCTTGCGAGCAAGGTATCCATCCCAATAGTCCGTAATACAGGCAAACCAAAACACCACTGCCGCAGCAAAGCTCGCCCATGCAACAGGCAGATAAAACATAATGACCATTAGTGGAATTAACACCACTCGAATGGCTGTGAGAATATTGGGGAGATTTAACGGCATCGTATTTCTCAATTACTTCTAAAAATCAGCCTTACTGATGTAAAGCATCGTATATATCTTGTGCAAGTTGACGACTAATTCCAGGCACCTTGGCGATTTCTTCAACATTCGCAGCTTTCACCTGACTTGCATCGCCGAAGAATCTTATCAGTTCCTTGCGTCTTTTTGGACCAATTCCAGCAATTCCTTCTAATATAGAGCGCCCTCTTGCTTTTGCTCGACGAGCTCTATGCCCAGTAATGGCAAAGCGATGGGACTCATCACGAATTTGCTGAATCAAATGCAGTGCGGGCGATGACAACTCCAAATTAAAACTTCTACCTTTAAACAGTAGGATTTCCATCCCTGCCTTTCGCGTCACACCTTTAGACACACCCAATACGGGCACATCCAAAACACCCAGATCATCCAAAACTTTTTCGGCAATATTTAACTGCCCTTTACCACCATCGATTAACAGAAGATCAGGCTTTTTATCATCCGTCATTTTCTTAAAGCGGCGGGTTAATGCTTGTTGCATGGCACCATAATCATCACCAGCCACTTCACCTTCAATATTAAACTTGCGGTAGTCAGTCTTAAGTGGGCCATCTTGATTAAACACAACACAGGATGCCACGGTTGCCTCTCCATGACTGTGACTAATATCAAAGCACTCCATTCTGGTAGGTATTTCATCAAGATGAAGCACCGTTTTTAAATCCTCATATTGCGCCATAATATGCATTTTATCTTGCTGCTTTAATCTCACAGCTTCTTGAGCATTGGATATTGCCAGTTGCAGCCAACGCAAACGATCCGAGCGAACAGAATGGGAAATCTTGACTGCTTTGCCTCGTTTTTCTTTCAAGGCGGCACGTATTACTTCTAGATCATCCAATTGATGAGAGACAACCACCTCATCCGGTATCTCTCTCCCTAAAATTAAGTAAAACTGAGTGACAAATGTTGCAAGTGCCAACTCTGAAGACTCGTCCATTTGAAACCTAGGATAAAAAGATTTGCTGCCCAGCATTCGCCCATGCCGAATATTTGCCACATGCACAGCACATATACCCTTTTCTTGGCATATGGCCATCACATCAATATTGCCCTGCTCTGCATCAATTGCCTGTGTTTCTTGAACTCTTCTTAAATATTGGACTTGATCGCGGATTTGCGCAGCATCTTCAAAGCGCAACTCAACTGATGCGACTTCCATGTCATCATTGAGCTCTTTTAATAAGGCTTGATTTTTACCCTGCAGAAACATTTCTGCGTGTGACAAATCTGCCGCGTATTGCTCTTGCGTGATCAATCCGACGCAAGGAGCGCTACATCGACCGATTTGATGCTGCAAACAAGGTCTTGATCGGTTATTAAAATAACTGTCCTCACAATTACGCAAGCGGAAAACACGCTGTAAAAAACTCAAACTCTCTTTAACCGCTAAAGCACTTGGAAAAGGGCCAAAGTATTGTCCGGTTTTAAATTTCTTACCGCGAACATAGGCCAGCAGTGGATAGTTGTGCTCAGAGCGATAGATATAGGGATAAGACTTATCGTCTTTTAATAAAATATTGTAAGGCGGCTTATTTTGCTTGATTAAGTTTTGTTCAAGCAATAGAGCTTCTGTTTCACTGCCCGTTATTGTGACTTCGATATTTTCGATTCGTGACACCAATGCCATGGTTTTAGATGTTAAACCACTCGCACCAAAATAACTGGAAAGACGATTTTTTAAGTTTTTTGCCTTACCTACATACAACAGGTCGCCAGCTGCATCGTACATACGATAAACACCTGGCTTTTGACTGACGTGTTTTAGAAAGGCCTTAGCATCAAAACTCATGGGAAATTGAATTGCTAACTAAGCAAGGGATTCCGTATCTATAATACCGTGACGAATCGCTAAACGAGTAAGCTCAACATCACTGGTAATGTCTAATTTTTCAAAGATACGATAGCGGTAAGTATTCACAGTTTTAGGACTCAAGAACAACTGATCAGAGATTTCCTGCACCTTCACACAATTTACGATTAATATGCTGATTTGCATCTCGCGATCTGAAAGTAGATCAAATGGACAGGCATCTTCTTGGGTGGCAAACGGTTTTAATGCCATACGCTGAGCTATTTCAGGACTGATATAGCGTTGACCTGACTTAACCTTGAGTACCGCCATGATCATTTCGTCAGCCGTTGCACCCTTGGTCATGTACCCGGCTGCGCCAGCTTGTAGTAATCGTGATGCAAATGGGTCCTCCGCACAGGCAGTAACGGCAATCACTCGAACATCTTCGTTTTGACGCAATAGCTTTCGAGTTGCCTCAAGACCACCCATACCTGGCATGCGTATGTCCATTAGAACAACGTCCGGCTCATGATGCTTGGCCAGCTCAATAGCCTCTTCACCACTAGATGCTTCGGCTACCACCTGGATCTTATTACTGCCACTTAACAGACTAACAATCCCCATGCGGACCAAATCATGATCATCAACAACCAATACTCGAATCAAGTTGGACCCCTAAAAATCAAAACCACTGCGGTGGCTAATGCTAGCAAATCAAGACCCCAAAGGCAGTCATTTTTTGCTCTTATGCAAATCATCCAGCCTCAAGCGTTGCCATTCCTGGCCTGGATCATTTAAAGGCAAGCGAATTTCTACCACATCACCATCTAAGCGGCGCATCACCTTAAAACCCAGCTTTTTAGCCAGCTTCAACATAGGGGTATTATCAGACAATACAGTCCCTTTCATTTCGATAGTGCCCCTGGATGTACAATATTTGATCATCTTATTCATTAAGGCCGAACCAAGACCAAGACCTTGAGCGTTATCGCCAACCAAGATAGAAAACTCAGCCTGTAGCAAATCGGCGTCCGTCCAAGTGCGAACCACTCCCAGAATCTCACCATCCTTATTAAATGCCACAAATGCCATCTCTTGTTGATAGTCAATCTGTGCAAACAACGCTAAATCACGATGCCTAAAATTACGACGAGCAGTGAAGAAGCGATAACGAATGGATTCAATACTCAGCGCTTCGTGAAATATTTTTAGTTCAGGCTCATCTTCACCACGGATAGGTCTAAGTACAATCTCTCTATCACCCTTAACCTGAATCGTTTCTTCGTACTCAGCTGGATACGGTTGGATACACAATTGGTGCTTAGGACCAATATCGGCCGCCATCCCTAAAATTTTGGCTCCTTCAACTGGATGCAAAATAACATTCAGTTCACAACCTTTTAAATTGGGTAAATCTATCGCCATTTGAGATAATCGAATAAGCATTTGAGATAGCTGTTCAACATCTCGATCAAAATGACGACTACGTTCTTTTAATACTCGATAAATATGCGTTTTCGACATCAATTGTTTGGCAAGCACGTCATTCAATGGAGGGAACTGCACCGCCCTGTCTGCCATTATATTTGCTGTCGCACCGCCACCACCAAAAATTATGACCGGCCCAAACGTAGCATCTCTTGTGATCCCCATGCTGTACTGTGTAGATACCTCACCACTACGCATAGGCTGCACAGAAAATCCATGCACTTTACTATGAGAGAAGCGCTTGCGAATTTGAGAACGCAACTCTTTAGATGCGATATCCAATTCATCGCTGTCCTTGATACCAGCAACAACACCACGCCAGCGATCCCTTGGGTTATCACCGTAAGCAAATGGATGGCAATAATCTTCGTGAATGATTTTTAAAGCCGCTGGGTATTTGATATTTAATGATTTAGCGTCAAACGATTCTGGGAGAAACTCTGTTTTCACCTGCTTAAAGCCATACGCCTTCAGAATCTTATAAATTTCTTCTGCCGTTAAGTAATCACGCTCTTGTTCTAAGGCATTATTTACAAGGTTCTGACAAAGCATGCGATCAATGGAAATATCATCCATGAAAGAAGATGGTGTTTCTCGTAATAATTCATGATTACGCTGATGGCGAACCATGTGCATGAATGCTTTAACAGCACGGTCAGGCGTATCGTAAGTTGGAATGCCCGCATCATCAAAAACATGACGACTACGCTCAACGGTTTCACCACCCATCCAGCTTGTCAGTAAGTTTTTTTGATAAAACTTACTGTGATGCACAACAGCATTGGCGACATCCTGGCTATTTACAACACTGGTTGGTGAAAATAAAACCAGAATAGCGTCTACACCTGTGTCTTCTTCAATGATTTTTAAAACTTTGCGATACACCTCAGGACTGGCTTCAGGTGTAATATCCACCGGATTTGATTGGGACCAATAACCCGGTAGGACCTCAGACAACTTATCTATGGTTTCATCGGATAATTTAGCCAATTGGCCACCTTCATGTATCAGGCGATCTACAGCTAATATGGCCCCACCAATACCATTGGCAACTATTGCCAAACGCTCACCTTTTAAGGGTTTCATTCGAGTTAATGATTCTACGGATTCAAACAGCTCTTCTGTGCTATCCACCCGTAAAACACCCGCCCTCAACAAAATAGCCTCATAAATCATGTCGCGGTGACGCAACCCACTTGGTACCGGCTCGATTGGTGATTGAGACTGAGGGAATCGAGAGCTTTTTATCGCCAATACCAATTTGCTACGCGAAGCATTGCGCACGGCACGTACAAATGATTTAGCATCAGTTACCTGCTCTAAGTGCAGCATAATGGCTTTCACTTGCCGCTGTGTAGATAGATAATCAATGGTGTCCGGCATGCTTACATCAGCACTATCACCGATGGTTAAAAAGTGCGAAAAGCCAATTCC
>JABXIK010000058.1 GCA_013373125.1 Gammaproteobacteria bacterium
AATGCTGCATTTAAAGACTGTTTCTAAGTTAAAAACACCTCAGAAAGACTGAAATTATCTAACGTAAAATAATCTTTATTTTTCTAGGATTTTTCTTTAAATGACCTAGCCCTTCTGGCATTTATTGTCTATTCCTATTGATACAACACACGCGAATGTGAGGTATCAACATGTCCTTTTTAAAACTCTTTCTTTTCGTCAGTTTTCTCAGTATTGGCTTAGGCGGATGCTTAGATTTCTTAGACGATGATGACGATGACGATGAACCCAGTTCCAGTCTTACCGGTAAGGCCGCAGATGGCTATCTAGCCAGTGCAAAAGTCTGCTTGGATCTAAATGGCAACAGGAAATGCGACGATGGTGAACCAAGTGCCACCACTGGCCCAGATGGCGATTTCACCATCAATGCCAACACTTCCGATGTGAACTCTGCCACCATTTTGGTTGAGGTCATCGCAGGCGTCACCGAAGATAAAGACAACCCAGGGGTTAAAGTAACCAAGGCCTATAGCATGTCGGCACCGGCTGGTTACAAATTTGTGAGTCCCATTACCACCTTGGTTCAGGCAGAAGTCGAAAAGTCTGGCGGCAGTGTATCCAATGCCGAAGCCGTATTAAAAGCGCGACTAGGCACAGAAATCGACTTTGAAGATGACTATGTTGCCGGTCAATCCGACACGGAAAAAAGCGCAGACTTCCAAGCGCAATACAAAAAATTGCATCAAGTCGCACAAGTCGTGGCCACCATCATTCGTAATAATTTAGATGCCGTAGCTGTAAATAAGGACAGCGATAATTTTAAAGAAGTTTTAAAATTGGTGGTGTCTAAAGTTGATGTGGCACTAGAGACAATTAACACGGCCGTCGCTAATGACTCCTCTAACGACTTTGATCCAGATGCCTTCCTCGCAAGCAATTCAGATATCGGTAATACCACTAAGGTCGACCCAGAGACTCTCGATGATGAATTAGCGTTGCAAGACGACATCGACAATGCCGTCACCGCCGACTTTGGCGCTTTATTAGAAGCAGGTTTATTCTGGGTGGAATACCATGATGATCAAAGTGGCCCTGAAATTGGCTACGGTAAAACCACATTCGACGGTACGACTACCACTAATAGCTTCTTTTATTGGGATGGTAGTGACTTTGTCCTCGACACTTCCGATGGAGGTGGTGACTCATGCATGGATTGCAGTAATGATTCCGAACTATTACTGACAGCCAATGGCTGGAGCGTTGCCAATTTTGATGAAGGTAATGACGATGGCCCAGTGTTTGATAGTGCCGAAGATGACGGCTCTGTATTAATGACACAAGGTCCGCTAAAAGTTCGCTTAACTGGCGAAGAATTTAATCTCACCGGAAACAAAATTAAAGGGACTTTAAGTGGTACCGGGGATTGGGAATGGGCCGGACTTATTACCACGGGCACCACTTTTGGCACAGACGCAAAAGGCTACAAGATCCGCATGGCCACAGCAGATGATGTTTTCATCATGCCTGAATTCACTAATGACTGTACCGTTGGCGAAAACGATGAAGACCAAAGCGGCATAGTCGGCAACTGCAACCTAGTGCGTTTCTTAAATAAACCAGGCGGTAGCTTATCGGATAATGACCCCACTGAAATTCAACCAAGCTCGTTCAACCCGATTGTGACCACACGAGGTACAGGGACCAATCCACTTAACTATAAGGGTTTAATTCTTGGATTTGATGAAGAGAGTGATAGCGGCTTTATCGCCGAGTTTGGTCCGAGTAATACAATCTTTTATTACAAAGTCGTAGTACAAAATAATGCGGTCACCAGCTTCAGTAAAGTATTAGAAGCCCCTTATGCACAAAAAACCGTACATGGAAAATCCCTCATCGTCTTCGATGTACCATTCTCTCTAGGTCTGGCTTTCTTTGATGACCATGATGACTCCAACGGTGGCGAAGTAGTAGAAGAAGATCACGATGAAGGACCAAAACCCACAGCCTTATTCTTAACAGCCCATGAAGGATATTGGCGTTGGGGGGGAACAATCGAAGCCGGTACTGTGATTCCTGATGATGCACCTTTCGTTTATAACCAAGCCGCTATGGATAGCATAATCGGAGGTTTTGACAGCAACCTCATACCCAGCTCCGAAGCACCATAAAATAAACTGAAACCTTGCGATCAGCCATGTTCCATCATGGCTGATCACTTGTGCCATTGTTAAAGGCGCATATGGCCATTGGTACCAAACCCGCCACAGGGGTAGAGTGAACCTATGCTATTCGTAGTCTGTTCATTCAATAACAATAAAGGCCAATTATGAGTACCGATGCATTTATCTATGACGCCATTCGCACCCCTCGTGGCAAAGGCAAAAAGGACGGCGCCCTACACGAAGTCAAACCTGTTTCATTAGTCGTTGGTTTAATGAAAGCCTTAGAGGCTCGTAACAATCTAGACACAAGCAAAGTCGAAGACGTGGTGCTTGGTTGCGTAACACCTGTGGGTGATCAAGGTGCTGACATAGCCAAGACAGCCGCCCTTGCTGCCAACTGGGATGAACAAGTGGCCGGCGTACAGATCAATCGTTTTTGCGCATCGGGATTGGAAGCCGTGAATATGGCCGCCATGAAAGTGGCTTCTGGCTGGGAAGACTTAATCGTAGCAGGTGGTGTGGAATCCCTTTCACGCATCCCAATGGGCAGCGACGGTGGCGCATGGGCGTTGGACCCGGCAACTAACATGCAAACCGGTTTCGTACCGCAAGGTGTGGGCGCGGATTTAATTGCCACCCTAGAAGGCTTTAGCCGTGAAGACGTAGATAGCTTCGCTGTGCAATCTCAAGCTAAAGCCGCTGCCGCAGAAAAGGCCGGCAAGTTTAAAAAGTCTGTCATTCCGGTTACCGATCAAAATGGCATTACTATTTTGGACCATGAAGAATTTATTCGCGAAGGCACCACGGTTGAAAGTCTTTCTGGCTTAAAACCCTCTTTCGAAATGATGGGACAAATGGGGTTCGATGACAGCGCCAAACTCAAATACCCACAAGTGGAAAGCATTAACCACGTTCACCACGCAGGTAATAGTTCCGGCATAGTGGACGGCGCGGCCCTTGTATTAATTGGAAACGAAAAAATCGGCAAAGAGTTAGGCATGAAACCCCGTGCACGTATTGTGAGCGTGGCACTAACTTCAACCGAGCCCACCATCATGTTAACCGGCCCAGGTCCAGCTGCACTTAAGGCATTAGAAAAAGCCGGTTTGTCTGTGGATGACATCGACTTATTCGAAGTCAACGAAGCGTTTGCCTCTGTTGTTATGAAATTCCAAAAAGACTTAAACGTGCCATGGGAAAAAATTAACGTAAACGGTGGCGCCATTGCCATGGGCCACCCGCTAGGCGCGACTGGCGCTATGATTTTAGGCACCTTGTTGGACGAGCTGGAAGCGCAAGAAAAACGTTACGGTCTCGCCACATTGTGTGTAGGTGGTGGTATGGGCATCGCAACAATAATTGAACGCTGCTGAGATGAACTGAGTTACGTTGCCAGAGCTGCTTTATAAATTTTTTCGGGATCGTTATTTAGCTCAACTAAACGCCTCGCCCTCAAAAATTTATGCCTTGTTCTGACCGCCTCACTAACAGTCCAGATACATTCTTTTTAATAAGAAGAATTTAATAAAGAATTAGGAAACGATTATGACAGACGCCATTCGCTACGAGAAAGACTCCGACAACATTGTCACCTTAACCATGGACATGCCTGGTCAAAGTGCCAACACCATGAACGCCGATTTCCGTGCGGCCATCTTAGAGACTGCCGAACGCCTAGAAAAAGAAATCGACAGCATCTCCGGTGTGATTTACGCCTCAGCAAAAAGCACTTTTTTTGCTGGTGGTGATTTAAAAGAACTCATCCAAGTTGAAAAAGAAAACGCGGCTGAATTTTTTCAAATGGTTGAAAAAATCAAAGCGCCACTGCGTAAGATTGAAACCTTAGGCGTGCCGGTAGTCGCAGCGATTAATGGTGCCGCATTAGGTGGTGGCTTTGAGATTTGCTTAGCCAGCCATCATCGCATCGCGATTAACAATCCAAAATTAAAAGTAGGCCTACCAGAAGTAACTCTAGGTTTATTACCTGGCGGCGGCGGTGTTGCACGCATGGTGCGCTTGCTAGGTTTAGAGGCGGCGTTCCCATTTTTAATGGAAGGCAAACAGCTGAATCCAGAAAAAGCCTTAAAAGCTGGTTTAATTCACGAGTTGGCCGAAGATGCCAATAATCTTATGCAAAAAGCCAAAGCTTGGATTAAAGCCAACCCAAAATCCGTGCAACCTTGGGATGCGAAAGGTTACAAACTACCAGGCGGGGCGCCAAGTCACCCAGCGGTGGCGCAAAAACTGGCGATTGTACCTTCCATTCTTCGTCAAAAAACCAAAGGCTGTTATCCCGCACCAGAGAAAATTCTAGCCGCCGCGGTTGAAGGAGCTCAAGTCACGTTTGATCAAGCTTGCACCATTGAAAGTCGTTATTTTACTGAACTGACGACCAGTCAGATTGCAAAAAATATGATAGGCACTTTCTGGTTCCAATTAAATGAAATCAAGGCCGGTGGTTCACGTCCTAATGGCATTGAGGCTTACACCACGAAAAAAGTCGGCATCCTAGGTGCTGGCATGATGGGAGCCGGTATCGCGTACTCCACTGCCATTCGTGGTATCGAAGTCGTGCTCAAAGATGTGTCACTGGAAGCGGCCGAAAAAGGCAAAGCCTACAGTGAAGGCTTATTGAAGAAACGCGTGTCGCGCAAACAGATGACACAAGAAAAAGCCGACAGCATTTTAAGCTTAATTAAGCCCACTGCTAACGCTGAAGATTTAGATGGCTGTGATTTGATTATTGAAGCGGTATTTGAAAATCGCGAACTAAAAGCCACAGTCACGCAAGAAGCTGAACAGTTTATGGCGCAAGACGGTGTATTCGCCTCTAACACATCTACCTTACCGATTACAGGTCTAGCAACTGCATCAAAAGACGCCAGTAAATTTATTGGTCTGCATTTCTTCAGCCCAGTAGATAAAATGCCATTGGTGGAAATCATCAAGGGCGAGCAAACCAGTGATGAAACCCTAGCTCGTGCTTTTGACTATGTATTACAAATTAATAAAACCCCTATCGTGGTAAATGACAGCCGTGGTTTCTTTACGAGTCGTACCTTTGGTACCTATGTGAACGAAGGCTTACGTATGCTAGCTGAAGGTATTGATGCACAGTTCATTGAAAGCGCCGCGTTGCAAGCAGGTATGCCCATCGGCCCATTAGCGGTACAAGATGAAGTATCACTTTCACTAAGTCGTAAAGTTACACGCCAAACACGCGAAGACTTACAAGCAGAAGGCGGTGATTTACCTGTGACGCCTGCTGAATCGTTAGTGGATCGTATGATCGATGAGTTTCAGCGTGAAGGTAAGGCTGCCGGTGCCGGTTTCTATGAATACCCAGCTAAAGGTAAAAAGCATTTGTGGCCAGGTTTGAAGCAGCACTTTGCTAAAACCGATGCACAAATTGATTTCGAAGAAGCTAAAGAGCGATTGTTGTTTATTCAAGCCATCGAAACTCTGCGTTGCTATGAAGAAAACGTATTAACCAGTGTGCGTGATGCGAACATAGGTTCCATCTTTGGTATTGGCTTTGCCCCTTGGAGTGGCGGTGCTATTCAATACGTAAATCAATACGGCGTACGCAATTTCTACCAACGGGCGAAAGCCTTGGCGGATCAATACGGCGAACGCTTTAATCCACCCAATATTTTGGAAAAGCACGCGGAGAATAATGAAGCCTTTGTTTAGTGCTTGAATACGCTCCATAAAAAAGCCGCTTATGCGGCTTTTTTATTTTTAAATCTATTATTTCGCCACAAAGCGATAAGGGATCACAAAGTCATATAACCCTTCATCCAATTCCAGCAGGTCTGGTACAGCTGGAAATGGTTCGGCACGTTTAGCTGAAATCAGTGCGGCTTTGTCTAATAGCGATTCCTGAGAGGACTCTAGCGTTTCCAATTGTTTTATGTTGCCTTGCTTATCAATACTGACTTTAATTTTAACAAAGCCCTCTATGCCTCGATCATACGCTTGCTTTGGATAAATGACCGCTTTATTGGCCTGTATGATTAACTGTCTAAAATAGCGGCTCTCTGCCAGTTGTTGTTTTTTGGCTGCCAGCTTTCTTTCTTCATTTTCTTGTTTGATTCTAGCTAGACGCTTTTCATGCTCAAGCTTTCTTCGACGCTCGATATCAGCTAGTTGCTTTTGATAAGCTTGTTCTTGTGCTTTTTTTTCAGAAATCGCTAACTGGCGATTCTTCATTTTTTCTTGCTTCTCTAAAAGCTTCTGCTTTTCCAGCTCAGCTAAGCGTATCTGGCGTTGTTCCTCTTCTTTCTCTAGCTGTTGCTTTCTGCGTGCTTCTGATAATGGGGTGTTCCAAGATTCAATGACGGCAACGCGGGATTGCAAAGGTGTCGTTTGCATATACGCTTGGTAGTGAGGACTTTTATTACCAGATAGCAAATCGACTTTGAAATCTGCGGTTGGAGGTAAACGGCCTATCCAACCCGATAACAGTACATTAATAAAGTATTTATCCTCTGACACCATCACATCAACGCCATTAATAGAAACAATGGTTTTTCCTGTGCCATTGTCTATTACAACTTGATCCCCAAATTCTAACTTCCCATCCAAAAGACTCGTAAAGTTTAAAATATCATGAGCATGGTATTCGATATTTTTCACACTATTACTGATAGCAACCATCTCATTCATGAGTTTGTAAAATCGTCGTTTAGAAATATCTTCGGCCACCACTCTAATTTCCATGCGTGTTTGACCGTCATTGGATAATATTTCACTTGGATTTATTGAATTTATATCTGTGTATAAGGCGCCATAAAAATACTTAGCCCTAAGGTCACTGTAGAGTCCGACCCCAGTCAGAATCATATCCCCACTTGCAAAAGCCTGGAACGACAGCAAACCCATTATTAGAACAATCACTATCTGCTTCATTTTTATCCTATTTCCCGCCCTAAATAGAAAACTATCTCCTGTTTTGCATTCATACAAAACCGGTGCATCCATTAAGTGTAAAATGATCAACCTATAGCCAATCAATAGACCACACAATGGTTTTCAAAAATAAGGATTAAATCCAGAAAATTAAAACTCACAAAAATAATTATCGGATAGCATTTGAAATAGAATAGAAAATCAGGAGAAAAAAGAGATAGGACTAGTCTTGAAATCCAGACAGCTCGTCTAAATCTAAATCAAACGGTGAGTACATCTTATCAAGACCGTATTGTTTTACTGCACGTTTCCAATCTTGATTATTAGGAAGCGTTTTAATAAAAGCATTAATCACATCAAATACTGTCGATTGATTATCTTTTGCTAATACATGACGGCTATAAGCATCTTGTGCTGCTTTCACCATTTTAAAATCAGTGGACTTATAAATATTATGTTGCATCCAATAAGCATAAGTTGAACGGCTCATAAACACAGCATCGACTTTCTTTGCTTTTAGCAACATTAAGCCTTCTGCATTAGTATTTTTATCGACGCGTTGAATCACGCCTTTTTCTACCAGCCCATCAATACCCTTGTAGCGTGACCCTTTTAAGGTGGCGATGCGCAGTCCCGCTAAATCTTGCGGCACATAAAACTCAATGGGATGATCTGCTAAGCTGATAATAACTTCAGAGTCCCAAAATAAAGGCTGAGACGATTGAATATTGTTATCCAGCGCCTTAAACCAGATTGGATTACTCCAAAGAATAAAATAAGGTTGCCCATGGGAAACGATATTATTCAACTCCAAACGACTTAATAGCTTTGAGCTAAAATGAATATCTTTTTGCCACTGATTAAGTAATTTTACAAACAACGGGGTCAACCCTGCTTGCGGCTCAATCAAAAACGGGGGGCTGTTATGGTAGCTGTAGAGAATAATCTCTTGTTTAGCATAGGTAAGCTCAGCGCTAACAGCGCTTAAAAACATCAAACCTGACAGTACAAAAAATTTCACCATGGCATCAAATATTAAATTCTAAAAAATCAGATTTACAGATTTCATATTAATTGTATAGAGCATTTCCATGGCTTAACGATACTTGGCCCATTCGTTCCAAATTTAAAGTTGATCAAGTTCTTTTAAATCCAGCTCAAAGGGGTTTACCAACTCAGACAGCCCCCATTGTTCCATTTTAGACTGCCATTCTCGATCATTATTCATTTCATCAATAATTCTGTTTATCGTCGGCAGCATCCACTCATAATGCTTGGACACCAAAACATGTCTTGAGTAAGCATCTTGTGGATTACTGGAAACAAACAACTCCCGAGAGAACACCAATTTTTTTTGCATATACAAAATAGTAGAGCGACCATCAAGAAACGCGCTAATGATGCCATTTTTAAGCTTCAGATAATTCTCAAGACTACTACGAGCATCAATACGGTGCACTTTATCTTCTTTGAATAGCTGATTGAGATCTGAGTAATAATGTCCATATCGAGCCCCCACTCGCAATCCAATTAACTCTTTTGGATTATGGTAGCTGATCGGATTATGTAACAGGCTCACCAAGGTATCAGCATCCCAAAAGATGACTCGGCTACTTTTTACATTTTTATCGCGAAATTTAAACCACAGTTCATTAGCCCACAGAATGATGTAGGGCTGGCCACTCTCCACCATACTATTAAGAATCGGTCTATCTATGTGCTTCAGCTTTAACTTTATTTGTTGCTGTCGAGCATTCGCTTGCTTGACCCATTCCCGTGAAATATCTGTCGTATCTGCAGGTATCGAATAAGGGGCATCATCATGATAGACATAAATGGTATAAGACGACGCCACCGCCATGGCGGAGAGCCCCGCAGCGCATATTGCAACTAGTATGTTTTTAATAAAAATCATCGCTCTCCCCATGTTTTCTCTTTCAGTATAGGAAAGCTCACACATTAACGGAAAATACTTGGTCCATTTGTACAAAAAACGACAAACTACGTGCACAAACGTACCACTTTTTAAATATTGGCGTGGCGGTTCCAACTTATTTTAATATTAACGGATATTCATCACACACTTTGTCCTAAGGTGTTGAAGTCATTCGCTTTTTTTATAAATTCAACTAATCTTATGAAAAATATGCACAAGTAACATCTATGCCATTATCACGTATTTCGCTTTGTCTCACCCTCGCCTGCCTGTGCACTCACTCTCAGGCAGATGATCTGTTTGAGCTTAGTCTCAACGATCTAAACAACTTGAAAGTTCAAGTAGCATCGTTATTTGAAGATAATGCAATGGATGTGGCCTCTTCTGTTGCCGTGATTGAGCACAAAGAATGGGAGAATCGAGGCGCCCTCACCCTAGGACAAACCTTAGAGCTCGTACCCTCGGTGTTTGCCAACTCCACTTGGGGTGGCAGTGAAGTACTGGCCATTCGTGGCTATGCCACAGAGCTATCGGTGCGTGGTATTTCCTACTCTTTAGATGGAATTCCCTTAGGCACTTACGTTTACGCCAATACAGGTTATGCCATTCCTCGCATGCCTCTGGATTTAATGCAGCGCATTGAAATGATTCGCGGCCCTGGCTCAGCGTTATATGGCAGTGATGCGTTTCATGGCGTGTTATCGTTTAATCTTGCCCAATCCCCTATCTCACAATCACAAGCTCAGATGAGCTTAGGTAATAATCTACAGCAGGCCAAATTACTAAATAGCGTCATAGGTAATCAGTGGCGAGTGCATGCAGGCTTATCTTATGAAGAAGATGGGCCTTATGATAAGACCTATGACTATACCGACCCTGATAGCGGCTTAAGTGAAAGCAGCTCAAGAGATCAATCCATTAAAAACCTGAGTGCCTATTTTAAATCGGAATACGGAACTTTAAGTGCAGCCATTGGTAAATGGACTGCCATTGGCTTTTTTAACCAGTTAGAGGCAAGAGAATTTCAAGGTATAGGTCGCCAGTTCTTTTCACCGCTAGCAAATGTATTTGATGTTGAGAGTTTGAGCTTATCTTCAAATACAGATATGTCTGATAGTGACACACAGTTTGCTTTATTCGGTATGAAACATGAGGTACGACTTGAAAATGAAATCCAGTTAAAAAATCAAATTCATTTTTGGCGAAGTGAACATCTATGGACATTTGATAATCGCGGCTACCCTGACTCGTTAACCACTCAAGGTGGGACTACATTCAATTGTAAAACCAATGAAGCCGATGCCACACCCAACCCGCTCTACTGCTCTCATATTCGAACCCAAAGTGCTAATGAGCAAAGACTGGGTTATCAGGTACAGGTTAAACAACAAGATAATCACTGGAATACACAATGGATTTTGGGTGCAGGATACGATGATATTCAAGTACTGGAGAGTCGCTTTGAACGCCGCGACCTAAACGATAATCTAATGATTGGATACGATAATGCCTATGAGGGTGATCACCGTTATCTCACTCATGCATTAGCTCAGGGTAGAACCAGTTTTGGCGATGAACGCTGGTTACTGAGCTATGGCGTGCGCTGGGATAACTACAGCGATGCAGATGATCATATCTCTCCTCGGATTGGACTAGTGCATAAAATCAATGAACATTGGCGAGAAAAATTACTGTACGGTCACGCCTATCGGGCGCCGACCGCTTTAGAACTAAAAGGTTCGAGCTCTTCGGTATTAGGCGATCCAAATCTTGAAGCCGAAACCATTGATTCTTATGAATATGTCATTATGTATCAAGATACTGACTTCACATTTGAGTCCGTGTTATTCAATAGCAACTGGCGCAATGCGATTACACTGGTACCCGTC
>JABXIK010000139.1 GCA_013373125.1 Gammaproteobacteria bacterium
TCCATCCAATAGGATTGCGCACGTCTAATATGAGTTTGTTTAGGGTAATAAGGCGGTAAATATAATTGATACAGGTGCGCAAGTTTGGTGGCGTCCTTCATTGCCCATTTAGACCACATGATCTCTTCAGGGAACATATCATGTTGACGGTGATGAATTAGATGAATTTGAACTTCTAATTCAAAATCTTGGCAAAACTGAGGTAACACTTTTAGTAGGACGTAACTATGAGGGTCATCTAAGGCAACGAATACATCGATCTTGCGTAACGCGTTCTGTCTAATCAGTTTGGCTTCGGCTCTTTTTTGCCTAAAGGCAATATACTTATGGTGTGACCAAAGCCCACTGATAAATGGCGTAATCAAGCTGCGCATGTTAAACCGCGACAGCTTGCTGCATCTTGTCGCGAATGGTGAAATCTTCACGTCGTTCTAGCTGACGCTCCACTTGTTCGCTGGATGCAAATGTGATTCTAAAGCGAGCCCCTTCTTGAGCCGCCACATAATCTAATCGGGCCATATTCATTTCGCAGAATTGTTTTGCCAAATACAAGCCTAAACCAGATTTGCTGCTTTCAGAAGTATAAAATGGCTCAAATATATGGTCCAAATCATCCAAACCTACGCCATAACCATTATCTTGGATTTCGATGATGGCTTGTTTGCTCACCTTGTTATGACCCACCAGAATGGCCACACGGGCAAAGTCTGCATTTTTTTGTTTTGCAAAAAATGCAGCATTTTCTAATAGATTGGTAACTGCTTGTTGAATTTGCGAACTATCAAAGTACACATCCATGCTGGTGCGACTCACCTTCATTTGAATTTTGACGTTCTTTAACGCGGTGTGTTCCAGTTTTCGCACGAGATTAATAATCCAAGGGCCTAGCGCCAATTTATCGAACTCGGTGGCTTTGCTATTACTCAGATTCTGTACATTGTTAATGATGCGCTCGATATGTAACGAATGCTCTTTTAGTTGTACGTGGCGTTGTTTATCGCCTGAAGCGATAGTGACTTGTGATACATCTTTAGCAATCTTGTAAATGCCTTTCATGGGCTCTTTAATTTCACGTACGATACCGGCAGCTAGTTTTCCTAGAGAAACTTGTTTTAGGCGCTGCGCTTGTTGGTACACCACATTGGTGTCTTCAATAAAGATAACCGTGCCGCGATCGGTACCTGGCATTAATGGCGCAAACATAGGTTGTACTTTGGCTGTGGTGGGGCCCGCTTTAAATGTACCGGGTTTGTATTTAGGAAACTTGTGATACTCATTGAGGCTTGATTGCAATTTTTCTGGCAGGGCGCGAATGGGGCCTGGATAGCCGAGTAAGCGTTGCGCGGCAGTGTTTTGAAAAATAATGTTATTGTCTGCATCGATCACTACGACACCAGTATCCAAGCGTTTTAAAACTAACTTGGTGAGTTGCTCCATACTCAACAGGCTATCGGCTTGTTGACGATTGATATCTACAGATAAATGTAAGCGTTTTACCAAAGCTTGGATAATTAGTGCGCTAATAAAGAATATGACGCCTAAAGTACCTGCGTTTACAAAGTTGTAATCATGGTCGTTGAGTTGGAATTGATATTCGATCATCACCAAACATATGGCCGCCCAAGCACTGAGTAAAAACCCTTTTTGGCCGCTGACTAAAGCATTGCCCACCGCAATATTAATGACCATGAGGTAGCTTAGGCTGGTGCCAGTACCGCTGGAGTAAATCAAGCCTGCCACAAGCGTGATGTCGATTAAGAAAAAAGCAATTAAGTGATCATAGTGCGCCTGGCCCACACTGAACGCCAACACCATGAATACGATGGTCATTACCGCATGAAAAGACAGAACCATGGGGTAGATTTTAGGGTTCAGTACACCCAAGAAATCCAAGTTAATATCCGCAAAAAATAGGCTCATTAAGATGCCCGTGACAAGGGCACTATAGATGCTGAAGTATTTGAGGATACGTAATCGGTCGAGGGGGAGAAAAGGTTTATCTAGGATGTCCTGTTCCATGTGAGCGTCCTTTTATTGTTATCTGCTATTTTTTTGGATTGTATGCTCAGTATCTGAATTTAGGAATAAGGTACTAGATGGGGCGGCGGCTTAAGACGGTTAAAACCCGAAGTTTTCTTCATGATTTAGTCTCGTTTTGGTGCGCCCTATGGATAGGATTAGGAAAAAACGGGACAGTTTTTGCTTCTAAAAAGTGCCAAATCGGTCACATTTTTATTTTTAGTAACCTTAGGTTATATGTGGATTAGTAGTTAGATTTTTTTCTTTAAAAGAAAAAGTTTACCGATTTTGTCCGATCCACACACGTCAGACACAAAAAAGGCCATGCAATGCATGGCCTTTTGGGGTTTGCTTAGCGCAAAAACAAACGATTAGTTGTTTGCGTGTAGCTCGTGGTTCAGTTCGATAGCCGTTTTATTCGTCACACATTGAACGGCACCAGAGATAGAATCACGACGGAACAATAGGTCTGGCTTACCGGCAAGATCACGGGCTTTTACCACTTCAACCACTTGTTTTTGATCATCTAGCACTTGCACCTTGGTGCCGGCCGTAATGTACAAGCCAGACTCAACCGTACAACGATCACCTAGTGGAATACCGATACCTGCATTGGCACCAATTAGAGAGTTCTCGCCAACAGAGATCACGATGTTGCCACCACCTGATAGAGTCCCCATGGTTGAGCAACCACCACCCAGGTCAGAACCTTCGCCAACGAATACGCCAGCAGAAATACGGCCTTCAACCATAGAAGTACCAGCCGTACCGGCATTAAAGTTGATGAAACCTTCATGCATGATGGTCGTGCCTTCACCCACATAGGCGCCTAGACGCACACGTGATGTATCGGCAATGCGCACACCGCTTGGTACCACGTAGTCAGTCATTTTCGGGAATTTATCCACGCTGATGACTTCTAGCAATTCGCCATTTAAACGCGCTTCAAGTTGCGCATCGGCTAATTCTGCAAGGTCAATGGCACCTTTATTGGTCCAAGCCACGTTGGGTAGTAGGCCAAAGATACCCGCAAGATTGATACCGTGAGGCTTCACTAAGCGGTGAGAGATCAGTTGCAGCTTTAAATACACTTCTGGGGTGCTGGTGGCTTGTTCATCAGATTCCAGTACCACTAATACGGTCGGGCGCTTGCTGGCACTTAGGGTTTTTGCCAATGACGCTTGTTCAGCTGGAAGGCTTTCCGCTAGAGCAGCAAGTTTAGCGCTGTCTAATTCGATGGCTTGGTTGCCGCCTGTGTAACCAGCGGATTTAGCTGCTTCAACTAGATCAGCCGCTGGTTGAAATACAGGTTTTTGGTAGAAGACTTCTAGCCATTCATTCTTTGCGTTTTGAGTACCTACACCTAATGCAAATGCTAATGCCATCTTATGTTTCCTATGGTCTGTCTTAATAAATAGAGTTATACGAATGCTTGATAATCATCGGCTTTAAAGCCGATTAAATATTGACCGTCTTTTTCAAGAACTGGGCGTTTGATGATGGAAGGGTTATCCAGCATCACCTGCTTAGCTGCAGCCTGGTCTTGTTCGGACAGTTTTGCTTTAGTGGCATCATCCAATTGACGATATGTGGTACCGCGCTTGTTGATGAGAATCTCCATGTCGATATTTTTAAGAAACGTGTCCGCTAAACCTGGGCTTAAGCCATTTTTCTTATAATCGTGAAACTCATATGCAACGCCCGCTGCATCTAGCCATTTCAAGGCTTTCTTCATGGTGTCACAGTTTTTGATGCCGTAAATCTTCATGATTTGTGTCGTGTCAAAATAAAAGGCGGCATTAAAGCATAAATAGCCGCGAGATTCAGCCCTATCATAGGTAGGGATATTCATCGGCCTTGAGGTGATCAATTTTACCTATGGGCGCAGGACCGCCGCGATTCCTTATAAGGCTTGGACTAAACTGTGAAGATGGATGAATCCAATAAAGTCAGCTGGCTGACGCAACAACTAATGCGTTTTATTCCTGCACACTTGTTTGCAGGGGAAGACGCTTTTCGTGCGAAGTTACTATGGATGTATTCCGTGAGCTTGGGCGGGTTGGGTTTAATCATCGTCCTCGGCCTTGCGTTTGCAGAAGGAGAGTTGCCCATTCGCCGACTGGGTACGGTTTTTTTAGTTTCTTGTTTATTGATTGCCCCAATCTTAATGCGATTTGTGAGGGATCTAACCTGGGTTTCTGTGGTTGTGGTGATAGTGACCATGATCACTGTGTTTTATGTGGATTTTAATAATTTATCCATAGCTGGGCCCAGTGCTTTGTTATGGGTATTGCCCATTACCTTAGCGGCCACATTATTTTCTGGTTGGCGATTATTCCTATTTTGTGTGTTGGTGTTTTCACTATTTGTCTTCAATATTTATAGCTTGTTTTTAGGCCGCTTACCTGAACCCATTATGCACGCAGAGAGTTGGCCGTTTATGCAAGTGGCATTTGGTGTGTTTGTGGGAGTGATTGTGTTGGTGTGCACTCGGGGCATGTCACAGTTAGCTGCGTTGCATCTGCAAAAGTTACAAGTGGAATTAAAACAAAAACAAGAACACATCCAGCAAATTAGTCAGCTACAGGTCCAAGCCGAATCTGCGACTCGCAGTAAAACCATGTTTCTAGCCACCATGAGTCATGAATTACGTACGCCTCTTAATAGTGTCATTGGTAACGCACAACTTTTGGCTCGAGCAGATTTGCCAGAAAAGTACCATGCTAAAGTGAATGACATTTCCATCGCCGGTAATTTATTACTTATGTTAATTAACGACATTTTGGATTTCAGTAAACTTGAACAAAATGAATTGAAATTAATTGAAGAGCCTTATGACTTAACTCAGCAAGTGAGTGAGCTTGCTAGAATGATGAGCGCAAAATTAAAAGCAGGTGTGAATTTAGACTTAGAGCTGCCGCAAGAGCGAGTCTACATTCAGGGTGATCAAAATCGCTTGTCGCAGGTGCTGATGAATTTATTGTCCAATGCGATGAAATTTACCGATGCAGGTACCATTACTTTAACGTTGCAAGCAATCAATCAACACGGAGTGCGAATTGCTATTTCAGATACAGGTATCGGCATTAGCCAAAATGACTTAAAAAAGTTGTTTACCGAATTTTCACAAGTGACCAATGATTCTGCACGAAATATGGAAGGCACTGGCTTAGGTCTTGCTATTTCATTAGGGATTGTTAAACGCATGGGTGGTGAAATCAATGTCACCAGTGAGCTGAAAAAAGGCAGCTGCTTTACTATTGATTTACCCCATAAGCGTATTTCAGGCTTGCATGTGTCCACAGAGATTATGCCCACAGCACAAAAAGACGAGGGCGTGTTAAGCGGTGTGTCTGTTCTGATTGTGGATGACATTGCTATGAACTGTACTGTGATGGAATCCATGCTGTTGGATTTTGGCGCAGAGCATGTCATGTCCGTGAATAGTGGCTTGCAAGCACTGGAATATATTGCAAAACAACCGAATACCCAGCTTGTATTTATGGATATGCGCATGCCTGAAATGGATGGTATCGAAGCCACGCGTCGGTTGCGTCAGCAAAATTTTAATGGACAAATTATTGCAGTGACCGCGAATGCCAGTATGGAGGATCGTGAAGCCTGTTTAGATGCCGGTATGAATGGTTTTATTTCAAAACCCATCGTCATGGTGGAGTTAGAGAAAACCATTTTAAACGTGTTGAAGCATGAGTAAAAATAAAGAAATGCTAAGCGGTGCAGATTAGCACCGCTTATTAGTGGTTTACAGAGATTCCACTAATGCGCGAATGCGCTTTGCCGCTTCAATGCACTCTTCTACTTCCGCTACTAACGCCATACGTATGCGATTGGCGCCTGGGTTAATGCCATCAATGGTGCGAGATAAGTAACTGCCTGGTAAAACCGTCACTTGTTGTTCGGCAAATAGACGCTGTGCAAACTCTTCTTCATTAATGGGAGTCTTGGCCCAAAGATAGAAGCTGGCATCGCTTTGTTTCACATCCATAACAGGAGATAAGATTTCAAGCACAGCTTGGAATTTTTGTGTGTATAGGCGACGATTTTCTTCAACATGAGCTTCATCGTTCCACGCCGCAATACTTGCCAATTGATTAGGAATACTCATGGCGCAACCGTGATAGGTACGGTACTGAAAGAACGGCCCTAATACATCTGCATCGCCGGCCACAAAACCACTGCGTAAACCCGGTAGGTTAGAGCGCTTACTTAAACTATGGAATACCACACAATTTTTATAGTCATCTCTGCCAAGTTCTGCACAGGCTTGCAATAGACCCACAGGGGCGTCCACGCCATCAATATAGATCTCGCTGTAGCATTCATCGCTGGCAATGATGAAGTCATATTTGTCGGATAGAGCGATGAGCTTTTTCAGTTCATCTAGCTGAATCACGGCACCTGTTGGGTTGCCTGGGCTGCAGATGAATAAAATTTGTGCGTTTTGCCACACGCTTTCGGGTACAGCATCAAAATCTGGGTTAAACCCGTTTTCTTCTAAGCAGGGTAAATAGTGTGGTTGAGCACCGGCCAAATACGCTGCACCTTCATAGATTTGATAAAACGGGTTTGGGCTAACAACGAGTGCATTTGGCTTGGCTTCAACCACGGCCTGTGTGAAAGCGAAGATGGCCTCACGAGTGCCGTTTACCGGCAGAATTTGCGTTTCTGCATCTAGGGCGTTGAGTTGGAAGCGGTTACACGCCCACTGACTAATGGCTTCCCTAAGTTCTGGAATGCCCTTAGTACTTGGGTAATTGGCCAGTTTATCTAGGTTGTCAGCCATGGCTTTCAGTACGAAATCTGGGCTTTCGTGCTTAGGCTCACCTATGGACAAGGCGATATGCGGAAGATCCGTGGTGATATTAGCCTCTGCTTTAAGCTTATTCAGTTTTTCAAAGGGATAAGGCTGTAATAGGGCTAAATTCGGGTTCATCTTCACATCTCAGGTTTAATAGGGCTAGCAATAAGGGGCGGATTATAGAGGAGGGGGCAGCGAATTTGTACTTTTATCAAGGCTTATGGTGTTTGGTCGAAGCCCATGTAACCGGTATGGGATGATGGCTTTTTGCACCTAATTGGTTAGGTGGTCATCAAGGTTGTGTATCGACTTGGTTCAATCCGTATTGTTTTTGATTGGTTGGTCAAAAAACGAGCGAATACTCTAGATGTGAAAATGACCACAAATGGTGCGAAATTGGCTTAATTGAAGATTATGCAAATTCCAATATGGTGCGCTGGGTGCACCGAATTAAATATTCTGGTTTTTATCTGGTGCTGAAATTAGATTTGTTTGCACTAAAACAATGAAAAAATCCATTTCAAAAAAGAAAAATATCGATTCAGATTTTTTTTGAAAAAACTGGCACAGAGTTTGAGATACATAAATTGAACTTTAAATGAACGTGCGCCCGTTTGAATTCTTAAAAATCTTAAACCGAAAGGATCGATACATGATTTTATCTCAAGCAATAAAACGAACCGTACAAGGTGTTGCCATCGGCGCAGGGTTAGCGGCCAGTGTGCTAAGTACATCAGTGTTTGCAGCAGAGCCAGAAAAAGAAGATTTAAAATTTGGTTTTATTAAATTAACCGATATGGCCCCATTGGCTATCGCAGCGGAAAAAGGTTTCTTCGAAGACGAAGGTTTATTTGTAGAGCTTGAAGCACAAGCCAACTGGAAGGTATTACTCGATCGTGTGATCACCGGCGAATTAGATGGTGCGCACATGCTGGCAGGACAACCATTAGGAGCGACCATAGGCTTCGGCACACAGGCCCATATCATCACCGCGTTTTCCATGGATTTAAACGGTAATGGTATTACGGTTTCCAATAACGTATGGGATGAAATGAAAAAACACATTCCCCATGAAAATGGTAAACCAGTTCACCCAATCAAAGCGGATTATTTAAAGCCCGTTATTGAAAAATACAAAGACGAAGGTAAGCCATTCAAGATGGGGATGGTGTTTCCAGTGTCGACCCATAATTATGAATTACGCTATTGGTTAGCCGCAGGTGGCATTAACCCAGGTTATTACGCACCTGAAAAAGGCGATACATCCGGTACCTTAAAAGCCGATGCATTATTGTCGGTAACCCCACCACCACAGATGCCATCTACTATGGAAGCCGGCACCATTGATGGTTACTGCGTGGGTGAGCCTTGGAATCAGCAAGCGGTATTTAAAGGCATTGGTGCTCCTGTCATTACCGATTACGAAATTTGGAAAAATAACCCAGAAAAAGTATTCGGTGTCTCCAAAGCTTGGGCCGATAAATACCCAGAAACTCATATTGCTGTTGTAAAAGCCATGATTCGTGCCGCGAAATGGTTAGATGATAAAAACAATGCGAATCGACCGGAAGCCGTGAAAATTCTTTCGCAATCCAACTATGTGGGTGCCGACTATGATGTTATCGCTAACTCTATGACAGGCACATTCGAGTATGAAAAAGGCGATAAGCGCGAGATCCCTGATTTCAATGTGTTTTTCCGTCATAACGCCACTTACCCATATTATTCCGATGCAATCTGGTACCTAACGCAAATGCGTCGTTGGGGACAAATTTCTGAATACAAGCCGGATAGCTGGTACATGGATATTGCGAAAAAAGTATATCGTCCTGATATTTATGCCACCGCTGCCAAAGAGTTGATCGCAGAAGGAAAAATGAAAGCGTCAGAGTTTCCAAATTTCGAGACTGAAGATGGATTTAAGCCAGAACAAAAAGAATTCATCGATAACGTTTCCTACAACGGTAAAAAACCGAACGATTACCTCAAGCAATTCAAAATCGGTTTGAAAGGTAAAGATAAGGTTTAACTAACACGAGGGCGGCTAATGATTTAGCCGCCAACAACCAAGGGGGAAATATGATGAATGTGGTTTCGAAAATGGAAGATCTAAGGATATTTGCGCCTTGGATTCGAATCATCAAAGGGGAAAACCGTGGTGAACAAGTGAATATCTTGTTACGAGCCTTGGGTGTGCCTCTGTTAGCCTTTGTATTATTTTTAGGTATTTGGGATAGCGCTGCGAAAAGCGTCGTGACCTCCCTAGGACAGGTGCCAGGACCTGCTCAGGTATTAGAACAAGCGAAAGGTTTGTGGCAAGAGTATCGGGCAGAATCAGAGAAAGAAGAAAAATTTTACGAAAGACAAGAAAAGCGTAACGCAAAGAAATTAGAAGCAGATCCAAACGCCGAAGTAAAATGGCGTGAATATCGGGGTCGCACAACCTACCCAGAACAAATTCTGACAAGTTTATATACCGTATTTACCGGTTTTATTTTAGCGATTTTAATTGCGGTGCCGCTAGGTATTGTGACTGGCTTAAGCCAGACCTTGAATAGCGCGGTGAATCCAATAATTCAAATATTTAAACCGGTATCACCATTAGCTTGGTTGCCAATCGTAACCATGGTGGTATCTGCGGTTTATGTGAGCGATGATCCGATGTTTGAAAAATCTTTTATTACATCGGCGATCACTGTTACCTTATGTTGCATGTGGCCTACGTTGATTAATACATCTGTGGGCGTGTCATCTATTGATCAAGATTTATTAAATGTGGCAAAAGTGTTGCGTTTAAGTTGGTGGTCTAAAGTGGTGAAAGTGGTTTTGCCATCGGCTATTCCTATGATTTTTACCGGTATGCGTTTGTCTTTAGGCGTGGGCTGGATGGTATTGATTGCGGCAGAAATGCTGGCGCAAAACCCAGGCCTCGGAAAGTTTGTATGGGATGAATTTCAAAATGGTAGCTCAGATTCTTTGGGCCGTATTATGGTGGCAGTACTCACCATCGGTTTTATTGGCTTTTTATTAGATTGGCTGATGTTACAACTGCAAAAACACTTTAGCTGGAATCAGTAATTGATATCACTGAA
>JABXIK010000148.1 GCA_013373125.1 Gammaproteobacteria bacterium
AAAGTGATTCAGATCACGCTGGCTTAAAAGCCAAAATCTCTTCTGGTGTTAACGCTCTGAATTCGCCAGGTTTAAGTTGCTCATCCAGTGCAACACCACCTACCGACTCTCGATGCAATGCAGTCACTCGATTGCCTAAAGCGGCGAACATGCGCTTCACTTGGTGATAACGACCTTCATGGATAGTCAGTAACACTTCCACATCGGATATTCGCTTCAATTGCGCAGGCAAAGTCGGCTTAAGTTCGTCTTTCAATTCAATCCCAGCTTCACAACGACTTTCCGCCTCAGCAATAAGTGGCTCAGCCAACCATGTTCGGTAAGTTTTCTCAAAGTGGTGTTTTGGAGATGTAATTTGATGGGACCATTGCCCATCATCCGTAATCAACAATAAACCCGTGGTGTCTTTATCCAAGCGCCCCACTGTGTGTAAGCGCTCTACGTTTATGACATCTCGCATGAGATCAAAGACCAGCTGATGTTCACCATCGCTATTAGCACACACCACGCCTTGTGGCTTATGCATCATAAAATATCGACAGCCAATATTCACAGCCACCAACTGGCCATCAAACAGCACTTGGTCGGTTTCCAGCTGTATTTTCACAGAACCAGATTTAGCTTTACTGCCATTGACCTGGATGCGACCAGCCTTAATGGCTTTGGTCGCTAAAGAACGGGTAAGAGGGGTATTATCACTTAGAAATTTATCGAGGCGCATGCAAACATCCTAATTAGGCGTCGCATTTTAGCGTAAACCGGTTTCTTGTGTCAGGCTAACCTTGTTTACGACGTGCAAATGCACCTGGTCCAGCCAACATGATTTCCACTTCATCACGTAGCTGTAAAACATGATCTTCGGCAATCTTCCATTGAGGGCCACTCACAATCGCCTGATAGCGATCACGCGCAAAAGGCAGAAGGTCGCTCTTGACGAGCATGGTGATGGCCAATAACGGACCGATCAATTGCGCCGTGTCGCTCTTACTGGCTATGTATTCGTTTTGCAGAGTTTGCAGGCGCTGTTCAAGATCAACTACAAAAGACTGATATTGCGCTACATCCATGTTTTTACACTCATTTTGTTCCCATACTTTTAATGAGTGTAGATGAGAAATTCCGGTTCGACAGAGAAATTCAATACCATGGGAAAATGGCGTGAGACAAAAAAGGCTAAGTCAATGACTTAGCCTTTTTGGAAGATACTTGAATAAGGGTTTAGCCTTGGGAAAGCAGCGCACGTAAGTCAATGATCCCCGCATTGGCACGCGACATATAAGACGCCATCACCAATGAATGATTTGCGGTTAAGCCAAAACCACTGCCATTTAGAATCACTGGGGACCAAACGGTCTCTTGTGTAGCTTCAAGTTCACGCACAATTTGACGCACACTTACTAGGGCATTCTTTTTATGTAACACATCGGCAAAGTCGACTTCGATGGCTTTAAAGATATGAATCAATGCCCAAGCACTGCCACGGGCTTCATAAAATACATCATCAATTTCGCTCCAAGGGGTTTTCACTTCGAACTCACCCTCGTTCTCTGTGCTTTGTTGGGCTGCATTATCACCGGCTAAATCCACATTAATGCGCTTTTGTCCCACGCTGGCACTTAGGCGCTGGCTTAATGAACCTAATCGGGTTTCCACATCTTTTAGCCATTGACGTAAATTATCCGCTCGGGCGAAGAATTGAGCTTGAGCCTGTTGTTTATCCGCCAGCCTTAATGCATAACTATTTAGCTTTTCAATACCGCGGCGATACTCCCCTTCGGTATCCGGTAACGCCCAAGATAAGTTATCAAAATGAAATTGCGGTTCGGCCACCACAAGATCAGGGTCTTCAGTACTCTGGCTTTGACTGCGACTAAAATCCTTACGTAAGGCACGACTTAGATCTCGCACCTGAACCAACGCGCCGAATTCCCAATTAGGAATGTTATCCAACCATAACCCAGGCGGCATGATGTCATTGCTCAAATAGCCACCGGATTTATCTAATAAGGTACGCGCAATTTCCATCAGGGTCACGGTCGTGGTATAGCCCGTGGCAAGATGACGATCATGCTCCATGGCATGTTCTGCTGCCACTTCTGTCACTACGAACGGTTCCGGCTCACTGCTGAAAACCATTCCCATAATCAGGGCGATCACCAAATAAATGGCAAGACCCGCAATCAGACCTTTCATCATCCAGCCGGCTTCTAGAAATTGATCAAGGCGTTCACTGTTCTTTGACATGAATTACTCCTGATCTTGATGATGGTGATGATGCATGGATGAATGATCAACCAAAGACACCACAGGTAAGCTATAAGTATAGCTGGCACCGTCGGCACCTTGTAATGTGAGGGAAACCAGAGTGCCCGGCTTCAGCGGTTTTTTTAGCCCCATGATCATCACGTGATCATGGCCACTCTTAAATTCGAAGGTTTCACCTGGCGCAATATCAATTCTCGGTATACGACTCATGGACATGACGCCCTGAGCATTTTTACTGTGTGTATGAAACTCACTTTTTGCCGCAATATCGGTTTGAGCAGAAACTAAACGCACCGCTTTGTCGCCATTATTAGTCAGGCTCATAAACGCAGCAGTATTGGGCTGGCCCGGAGGCATAGCACGTACTTGTCCACTTTTTAGAATTAAATCAGCGTGAGCATTAAATGCCGCAAGTAACCATACACAAAGAATAATGCGCCCCATGATGTCTCCCTATCGAGTAAGTGATGCTTGGCACGGGGCTACTATAACAAACATTTACCCGAGAGTGTGTTTGTCGTTTGCTGGGAATTGAGAACTAAGGCTCATCTTCTTGCGGATGCACAATCACAGCAGGTGGCGGCACATCTAAGGGTTGAGGGTGACCAACAGCAAAACCCATAACCCCATCAACGCCCAATTTTTGCAGCGCATCAATTTCGGCTTGGCTTTCTACTCCTTCAGCAAAACACAATGCTCTTTGGGTTTGGAATACTTGAATCATGCCGCTGACAAAAAACGCATTGTCTTTGTGTTGATGAATATCACGAATATAACGGCGCTCGATTTTGCCCTGATAAATCGGGAAGCGCGCCAAAAAGCCAAAGCTTTTACCGGATGTGCCCACATGATCCACGCTTAAACGCAAACCCAGATCGCTCATTTCATGCAGCCAAACCTGCGTTTTCACCGTCACGTGGGCCAATGTGTATTCACTGCATTCAATGATCAGCCTGCGCATTTGTGCTTGGCTTACGTGCTCGGCAAACCATTGGCGAAAACTTGGATCGTTCAAACTCTTACCGGAAATATTCAATACCCAATCGCCGCTGAAACTGGGAGCCGCCATTTCTTGCTCGAATACCCGTTGCCAATGGCGAATCACCAAGCGATCAAATTCTTGCGACAAACTTAGCTTATCTACCATGGGCCAAAAATAGCCCGCCATTAATGGCTCTTCATCATCTTCAATTAATCGACAATGCACTTCCTGTTGAATCACATTTTGATGATCATCAAATAAGGGCTGCGCGAATAATTGAATGCGATCATCCAATAACGCGCTTTTCAGACGCTGCTGCCACTCAACCCAGTTAGTCAATGGGTGATGTTCGGTTTCACCGATGACCAAACTGGTTTGTTCTTTCTTACTGCGCTGCAGCAATAAGTCCAATTGGTGCTTTAAGCTAGCAGGATCTTGTGCCTCGTGAACCGGCATGGCCACCATAAATAATGATGCTTGATATTGTTGCACTAAGGACAAACGCTTCAAACTATCGTGAATCGCTTCGATGCGCACCTGATACTGACTATCCAACGGATCCGGACTAAATAACCAGAAGTCCCCGCCACTGGTACGGGCAATGCCCACATGTTCGTGATTCAAAGAAGATTCGGTTTTTAGCTGCATGGCAATTTGCACCAATAACTCATCCACCACTGCTTTACCGTTTTGCTCATTCAGCTCGGTTAGATTGTCCACCTGCACTAATGACATCCAGCCCGGTGCGAAGCGTTCATGCTTCATCCAATCATATAAAAACTGATCCCATCCCTTGCTATTAAGCACCTGGGTTAAACCGTCATTAAAGGTTTCATGTTGAAGTTTACGCACGGTTTGCCCGTGGGCTAAAAAGCTGGCGTGCAAACGATCACTTAAATGATTCATGGCTTGCACCAAGCTGTACACTTCTTTGGATGTGGGCTTTTCGTGAATATGTACAAACTGATTATGGGAAAGTTTTTGCGCTAAGTGCTCGATTTGCTTCAGCGGTTTCAATAACCAAATGAGCAACAGGCGCATGCCGTAAACCACAATGAAGGTCATTAATAGGAACCACGCACACTCGGCTTTCACCAACTGCCAAAGTTGCTCATAGCTGGCGCCTTTATGCATAACAACCGTCAGCTGGCCTAATTGCTGCCAGCCGTTTAATACTTCTTTTTGCGCAAAGCCTGCGTCTAAATCCATCCAACGCTGGAACCAAACCGGCACAGTGACATCATCCAACGCCGCGCGTTCAATCACGCCTTTGTTTTCTACATAGTCAAAACGCATGACAGAGAATGAGCCACGATCGAACATTACATCCAACATCGAGCGCAATGTGGCGTCGTCTTTGCTTTGCGCACTCTGGGAAATGGTGAGAGCCATGGTGGTGGCAGTTTCATCCGCACGAGCTTGAAGTTGTTGCTCAAAGTGATGTTTTAAGTTCTGAATGTTCAGCCACAAATTGCCAATTAAGATCACTGCCATTAGTAATCCAATATACAGAGCTAATTGTCGACGAATACTCATATATGCTCGGCCTTATTGTTATTGTGTTAACGCTTTTGCTTTGGGTAGTTCTAACCAGGGTTTTAACCCCTGCTGTTCCATGCGCACCAATACATCCATCCACATGCTTAAACGATTTGCACTGCCCACTTTGATGCTACGCCCTTGCTGTCGTTCGATCCACATGCCCATGCCATTAAAACTGTAAACGGGTGCCAAATCACGCCGCTTAGACGCAAGCTCAATGGTGGGAATCAAATTATCTAAAATAAGCGGTTCACTCTTAGGGTTAGCGTAATACGCCAATACCATGTGTGCTTGATTCAACTTCAACGCCTTAACATAGGTGATGCGCAGTTTTTCTTGAGCCACACCCGCCTGAATTAACGAAAAATACTTGGCGATCACAAAGTCTTCACAGTCTCCACCTTGGGAACTCAATGACTCCAACGGCGTGGCCCAATAGTCTTGCTTCTGCCAGTGACGCTCGTCACTCACAAAGGATAAGTTACGGTTAAAGTATTGGTTCACGACATTCAACGTCGCCAGCTCTTGTTGATCGTCGTGGCGACGCTCTTGCTCCATGACAAAATTCGCCCAATCAATTAAGGCGGCTTTACCGGACTCTCCAAAGCGTTCAAACACGGTTTGGATCATAGTATCGGTTAACAATCGCCCCCCTCCTTGCGCCCATGCTAGGCATATTAGACCCAACATTACTCCCAAGATGAGCAGGTTCTGCCGCTTCAATCCCTGTGGCATCATCTGGACCTGTCTCTAAAAAAACCTGTATCCACTAACTATAGGTGAGCGTCACGATTTCGTGAGACAAATCGCGCGCTAGTACGCATTCTGTCCAACCCAAATCAGCGCGTTGTCAAAACCTTGCTAAAGTTAAATAAGCCGACAATGCCATTGGGGTCCCATGAGCCATATTGAAAAAGAATCCGCCTCCAGCGCGCTAAAACGCCATTTCGCCAGCCGCGTGAGCAATCAAATCCGCGTATTGATTAATCTTTGGCGCCACAACTGTGAGCATGGCTTAAAGGTAGACCACCTACCCAAGCTCATCGAAGAATGTGAGAAGCTGGTGCGTCACAGCCTCAAATTTAATATTCACCATCAACATGACCATGCATTGGTGATTTTGGACTTACTGTCGGATGCGTTAAAAGACACCAGCATCAGCACACATCAACAACAAGCTCTGCAACATGCCATCGATAAACTAGGCCAAAGCTCATTACGTAAAACCGATCTAAATGACATTAATCGCATCCCACAAAATCGTCCCGTCATGCTATGTGTTACACCTGAATTAGCCGAAAAACTGACCGAGCAACTCAATCACTTTGGTATTAATAATCAGGTGGCAAAGGACAACGAACACTTTTATCGCCTACAAGAAGAGTTTGAAGCCAGCGCCTATATCACGGACATTCATTTTGTACGCGAACACAATGGATTGGAATTAATGAGCCACTTCGTCAAGCTCAAGCAATCCAATGTACCCATGATCTTCATCACGCAAGAAGAATCCGCCAGCATTCAACAACGCCTAGAAGCGCATCGCGCCGGCGGTTTACGCTTTTTTGTACGACCTGCTGTAGGGCAACTCATTCGCAGCGTGGAAAAATACTACGCTCCCAAACCCGAAGAGCCGTTCAAGGTATTAGTAGTTGACGACTCCAAAAGCCAAGCGTTCTTTTGTGAAAAATCCCTCACTAAAGCAGGCATGATTACCCATGTGACACTGGATCCCATGCAAGTATTAATGGCGTTAGAAGAGTTTCAACCAGACATCATCGTCATGGACATGTACATGCCGGGTTGCACAGGTACCGAGCTTGCCGGTGTTATCCGCCAGCAAGCGCAATATATTGGCGTGCCTATTTTGTTTTTATCCGGCGAAGAAGACATCGACATTCAACTGGATGCCATGAGCCAAGGGGGCGACGATTTTCTTACCAAGCCCATTAACGCCAACCATCTCGCCATGACGGTGGAAAATCGTGCGCGTCGTGCCCGCGTGCTTAACAACCTTATTGCCAAAGACAGCCTCACAGGCTTGTACAATCACACCTACATATTGGACAAGCTCAAGCAAGCTTGTCGCCAAGCAAAAGAGAAACAACAGCCTTTAAGTTTTGCCATGGTGGACATCGACTTCTTCAAAAAAATTAACGACAACTATGGCCACCCTGTGGGTGATAAAGTGATATTGGCCCTGTCGTTATTTTTAACTCAGCGCTTGCGCAGTACAGACAGCATTGGCCGTTATGGCGGTGAAGAATTCGCAGTCATCCTACCGAATACTGATGCACAACAAGCCCTAACGGTGATGAATAATATTCGCCAAGTATTCAGTCAGTTAGAACACAGTGCCGACGAAGGGGAGTTTCGCGTAAGCTTTTCTTGCGGCATTTGCAGCTTCAATGGCAGCAATGGCGACTTCATTATTGAACACGCTGATCAGGCTCTTTATGAAGCGAAAAAACAAGGTCGAAACAACGTACAGGTTTATATTGAATAAAAACCCTTAAAAAGCTGTGAACTTGTTAAGGGTTTTTCCGAACAAGCATCAATGCTGGCTAGACAGCCACCACACCATTAGGCAAACTAAACCGAATTTCCATTTCAAATTTGTGAGCACCTCCCATGGCATCCATCCTTGTCTTGCACGGACCTAATTTAAATTTACTCGGCACTCGCGAGCCTGAGATTTATGGCGCCGATACGCTAGAAGACATTAACGATGGCCTCACGCAATTAGCCAAAGAAAACGGCCATCATCTGCTGACACTGCAAAGCAATGCCGAATACGAAATCATTGAGCGCATTCATGCCGCCAGAAAAGAAGGCATCGATTTCATTATTATTAATCCCGCGGCGTTTACCCACACCAGTGTGGCCATTCGCGATGCATTACTAGGTGTGGATATTCCGTTTATCGAAGTGCACATTTCCAATGTCCACGCCCGTGAAGAGTTCCGCAGCCATAGTTACTTCAGCGACGTGGCCGTCGGTGTAATTTGCGGTTTAGGCGTGCAAGGTTACCAATTAGCTCTACAGCGTGTGATGACGTTAATGAATTCAACCGGCGGCAAGTGATACGACTATGGACATCAAACAGATCGAACAAATCATTGCGTTAATGGAAGCCTCTTCTCTTTCTGAGTTGGATATTTCAGAAAAAGACAGCCGCATTGTTTTAAAGCGTGAGCTGACATCTTCACAAGCTCCAGCCCCGGTGCAAGTGACTCAGGCACAAGCTGCACCGGCTCCTGCGGCTAAACCTGAAAGCAAACCCAAACACTCAGGCCATTTAGTAAAATCCCCCATGGTGGGCACTTTCTATCGTAGCCCAAGTCCGAACTCTCCTGCGTTTGTAGAAGTGGGTCAAACCGTGAAAAAAGGCGACGTGGTGTGCATCATTGAAGCCATGAAGATGATGAATCAAATCGAAGCGGATAAATCCGGTGTCATCGAAGCCATCTTAATCGAAGACGGTCAGCCGGTTGAATTCGATCAAGCCATATTCACCATCGTTTAATAACGACGAGTGTAAGGACGTCCATGGCAGCTCTATTAAAAAAAATTGTTATCGCCAATCGCGGTGAAATCGCCCTGCGTATATTGCGCGCCTGTAAAGAGTTAGGCATCAAAACCGTCGCCGTACATTCCCAAGTGGATCGCGACCTTATGCACGTTCGTCTTGCCGATGAAAGCGTGTGTATTGGCCCCAATAATTCCAAAGACAGCTATTTAAATGCCGCCGCCATTATCAGTGCTGCCGAAGTCACGGACGCTACCGCCATTCACCCAGGCTATGGTTTTCTAGCCGAAAGCGCCGATTTTGCCGAGCAAGTAGAGAATTCTGGTTTTAAATTCATTGGCCCAAGTGCGGATGTCATTCGCATCATGGGGGACAAAGTCGCCGCACGGGATGCCATGAAACAAGCGGGCATTCCAACCGTTCCCGGTACCGGTGCCATTGATGCCAAAACCGATTTACGCAAGATCGCCGATGAAATTGGCTATCCTGTGATTATTAAAGCCGCCGCCGGTGGTGGTGGCCGAGGCATGAAAGTCGTGCACAGTGAAGCGGCCCTTTCTAATGCGGTGTACCTAACCCAAAGTGAAGCCAAGGCCGCCTTTGGCAGTGATAAGGTGTATCTAGAGAAATTCTTAGAAACCCCACGCCACATCGAAATTCAAGTATTGGCCGATGGCAAAGGCCACGCCATTCACCTTGGGGATCGCGATTGCTCCATTCAGCGTCGCAACCAAAAGATCATCGAAGAAGCCCCTGCTCCCAATATCCCAGATAAACTGCGCAACAAAATTGCCAAACGTTGTGTGCAAGCGTGTATCGACATCGGTTACGAAGGCGCAGGTACTTTTGAGTTCTTATACCAAGACGGCGAATTCTACTTCATCGAAATGAATACCCGAGTACAGGTCGAACACCCTGTGAGCGAAATGGTCACGGGCGTGGATATTATCCGCGAACAGCTATTTATCGCATCCGGCATGGGCTTGTCATTTAAACAAAGTGACATCGAGATCAGTGGTCACGCCATTGAGTGTCGTATTAACGCCGAAGACCCAAAAACCTTCACCCCAAGCCCAGGCAAGGTGAATTTATTTCATGCCCCTGGCGGGCTTGGGATTAGAGTAGATTCTCACCTTTATAATGGCTATAGTGTGCCGCCCTATTACGACTCACTGGTGGCTAAGGTCATTAGTTTCGGGCCTGATAGAGAGAGTGCGCGCTTACGTATGCGCAATGCGTTGGATGAAATCGTCATCAATGGGATTCGCAGCAACATCCCATTACAGCAAGAGCTCATCCGCAGTTCCCAGTTTCAGCAAGGCAGTGTGGATATCCACTTCCTAACCAATAAACTGGCCAACACCAATACATAAAAGACAGAATACATGCCCTGGATACAAGCCATCGTAGACATTACTGCCGAACAAAGTGCAGAGATCGAAGACCTGTTAATGGCCATCGGCGCTCAAGCCGTGACCATGCGCGATGGCGCCAACCAACCGATTTATGAGCCACCATTAGGCACCACCCCACTATGGGATAACGTGAATCTATGGGCTCTATTTGATGCCGAACAACCCGTCGATGTGCAAATGCAGCAACTGGCGGGCATCTATGAAACCGAATATGAAAAACCCTTCCCCAACTACAAATTAGAGTTAGTGGAAGACAAAGACTGGGTGCGTGAATGGATGGATACCTTCAAGCCCATGCCATTTGGCGAGCGTTTGTGGATTTGCCCAAGCTGGCTCGAGCCAACCGATCCCAATGCGGTCAACCTAAAACTCGACCCAGGCTTAGCCTTTGGTACCGGTACTCACCCAACGACGTCATTGTGCTTGAAATGGCTAGATAGCCAAGATGTCAGCGGGAAAACCGTGGTGGACTTTGGTTGTGGCTCCGGCATTCTAGGTGTGGCCGCTATGATTTTAGGCGCTCAACATCTAGTGGGGATTGATATCGACCCGCAAGCCATTCTCGCCAGTAATGAAAACAGCGAACGCAATGACGTACCCGCTGATAAGGTTGAATTCTATCTGCCTGAAGACGCCCCTAACTATGTGGCAGACATGGTTCTGGCCAACATCTTGGCTGGGCCGTTAGTGGAACTTAAAGACGCCATATTGTCTTACTTACGACCAGGTGGTCAGCTGGTACTTTCTGGTATACTCGCCAGCCAAGGCCAAGAAGTGGCAGATGCCTATGCTCAAAACTGCCATATTGACCTGATAAAAGAAGAAGATGGCTGGGTGCGCATTGATGCTACCAAGTTTGCAGAATAGGCAAACCAGCAAGCCACGCAAAATGGAATAGAACAACAAACGACGCTCATGAACCAAACGCAAATCACTAAGTGCCCAAAATGTGATACCACATTTCGCGTAAGCCCAGCCCAATTACAAGTGGCCAAAGGGGCTGTTCGCTGTGGCGCGTGCTTGCATGTGTTTCGCGCGTCGGATCATTTTCAGGTCAGTAAAAAACCTGAGCCTGTGGTGCAGGATGATCGTACTCAAGATATGTTCGGCAATGAAACCGCTGACATAACATCCCCTGCGCCCAAAGCGGCACCAACAAAAGCGCAAGCGACTGTCGCCGCCCCTGCTGCCCCAGCGAAAGTAACAACGCCAGAACCCGCCATTGATGATAGCGAGTTTGATTTAAGCCAGCCATTAGAAGACACCCCGTCCTCAAATTTTGATGACGACGATGATGATTTTCTCATTGATGATGATAATGGTCTTATCGACGATGGCGATGATGAGTTTGATGATCACTCCGGACGTAAATCTCCGGTCATTAATGATTTAAATGAAGATTTTTTATCCCTCGACATCGAGAACCACTCAGATCCTTTTTATACCGAAAGCGATAAACTGCAAGATAAGGTAGAAAAAGAAGAGGACAGCGATGATGAGTCTTGGGCGCAATCTCTGTTAGATGAAAGTGACGAACCTGAAGTCACTGAAGTCAAAAAAACGCTCAAACCAGCACCAAGCGGCCCTAACTTCTCTTACATCGAAGCGGACCCACTGGATTTAAGCCTACCGAATCAAGCATCCCGTCGCCAATTTTGGATTTGGAGTAGCATTGCATTTTTATTCGCTGCGCTATTAGCTGCTCAGCTTGCCTATTTCAACTTCAACCAATGGGCACGTTTGGATCAATTGCGCCCATACTACGCATTAGTGTGTGAACAAGTGGGTTGCCGTTTACCATCCAGCTATGATCTAAAGCAAATTCGCACAACCGCCAGCCCGCAAGTGAGCAGTCATGCAAAATTCAAAGATGCACTCACGGTGGACGTGCTGTTTATGAATCACGCACCATACGAGCAAGCTTTTCCTAAGCTGGAACTCACGTTTACCGACAAAAACGACAAGATCATCGCCCACCGTTTATTTAGTCCAAGGGAATATCTAGCCGGTGAAGCATCCGGTTTATCCATGATGCCGGTGGAAACCCCCATTCATATTGCGCTGGAAATCAAAGACCCTGGCGCCAGCGCCAATAATTACCAAGTTCGCTTTGTAGCACCTTAAAAACAACCACAATAAAAAAGGCCCCGAGGGGCCTTTTTTGTTTTTGCTCAAGCCACATTAAGCCGCTTTACCATTAGGTCGCCCTAACATAATAGAAACAACTAACGCGAGCCCTAAGCACCAGCAATACACCACAGCGGATACCAAGTCTAACGGCGACAACCCCGCAAGAGATGCCGCCAATAACATCTGCGCGCCATAAGGCAAAATACCTTGCACCACACAGGATGAGATATCCATGATGCTAGCACTGCGTTTGGCATCGACCCCATAACGCGTCGCAATGTCTTTGGCCAAACTACCCGAGATTAAAATGGCCACCGTATTATTGGCCGTACACATGTTCACAACCGCCACACCTAATGCAATGCAGGTTTCTCCCATACGGCGATGGGCTTTAGGTTGCGCGGTTTCTTTTGTCACCCGCTCTAACTGTGCAGCGATCCAATCCAAACCACCACCGGCTTTCATCATGGCCCCCACACCCGCAATAAACAGAGATAAAATTAAAATCTCCTGCATATTGCTGTAACCCTTATAAATATCGCCCGACCAACTCACCAAGGTGTAATCCGGCACCTGCCAAAGGCCAATCAAACCGGCCAGCACAATACCCGTCAGCAATACCACCAACACATTTAGGCCAGATACCGCCAACACCAACACCACTAAATACGGCAACATCTTGATAGCTGAAACATTGGGGTCCACTTGAACCGATGCTGATTCACCTTGAACAAATAGCCACACAATAGTGAGTAAGGCAGCAGGAATTGCGATCTTAAAATTCAAACGGAATTTATCGCGCATACTACAGCCCTGAGTTCGCGTAGCAGCAATGGTGGTGTCAGAGATAATCGATAAGTTATCACCAAACATAGCGCCACCCATGACCGCTCCCACGGTATAAACCATGGACAAATCCGATGCATTAGCGATACCCACTGCAATCGGCGCCACAGCAGCAATGGACCCCATTGAGGTACCCATGGCGGTGGCCATAAACGCTGTCATGATGAATAAGCCCGGCAACACAAACGCAGATGGAATCACATCCAAACTTAAATTCACCACAGCATCCACGCCACCAATGGCTTTGGCCACACTGGCAAAGCCGCCGGCTAATAAGAAGATCAACAACATGGTGATCAAGGTGGGATTCGCACAACCTTGAATAAAGGTTTCCACCCGTTGATTAAGCGAGCCTTTAGCCAAAATCAGCGCCAAGATGATCGCAGGTAATATGGCCACCGGAGCGGAGATTTTATAAAACGCGAAGTCAGCACCCGCTGCCTGATAATAAAGGCCACTGCCTATAAACAAGGCCATAAAGAGAAGCATGGGCAGCAATGCCCAAGGGGATTTTGTCGTCATAGGATTTACTCGTGATAATAGACGTAAGACAAACCGTAACTGCTGTTTTGTCATCTGCCTGATAGACAGTCCATGAAATAAGATTAGCCCACCCTTGTGAGGGGGAAATCCCATCTTCCGTGAGTAACAGAAATTGAAGGGGCGGATTGTACGCATACATGGGGCATGATGCGACCGAAAACCCAGCCGATCCGGATTTGTCTTAGACTAAAAACCCGTAAAAAAATGGCAAAAAGCACATGTTAGCTATTGACAATTTTGCGCCTTTTTCCTGTGGAAAATTTAATCAATAAATTGATCAAAACATGCCCTGTCAAGGCTTTAACCGCTGGCACTTTGCGAGTATGATAGCCGCCCTTAAACGAGCAAAAAACAACCAACTATCACCCATGTTCCAAATTGGCCCTTACCAAATCGAATCGCCAGTGGTACTTGCCCCAATGGCAGGCGTCACCGATCGACCGTTTCGACAGTTATGTCGAGCACTAGGAGCAGGACTGGTAGTGAGTGAAATGGTCACCAGCGACGTGAATTTATGGAACAGCCGTAAATCACAAACTCGCTTAGACCATACAGGGGAAGTGGAGCCCATATCGGTTCAAATCGCCGGAGGCGATCCTGAAATGATGGCTAATGCAGCCAAAATGTCAGTGGAACACGGCGCTCAAATCGTTGACATCAACATGGGATGCCCCGCCAAAAAAGTCTGTAACAAGGCTGCTGGCAGTGCATTGATGAAAGACGAACCCCTAGTAAAAGACATCCTACAAGCTGTCGTTGAAGCAGTAGATGTACCCGTGACCTTAAAAATGCGTACCGGTTGGGCACCTGAGCATAAAAATGCGCCCACCCTAGCATTGTTAGCCGAGCAAACAGGTATTTGTGCACTGGCCATTCATGGTCGAACACGCAGCTGCGGCTATAAGGGACAAGTGGAATACGACACCATTAAAACCATTAAAGAAATGGTCTCGATTCCGGTATTAGCCAATGGCGATATTACAACGCCAGAACAGGCTAAAGCGGTACTTGATTACACTGGAGCCGATGGCGTTATGTTGGGCCGAGCGGCTCAAGGTCGTCCTTGGATTTTCAGAGAAATCGACCACTTTTTAACAACTGGCCAACATTTGGCTCCCCCAAGTTTGGTGGAAATCAAAACCATCCTGCTGGATCACATGCAGGGGTTATATGAATTTTACGGAACCTACATGGGAGTTCGAATCGCACGTAAACACGTGGGCTGGTACCTTCAGGCACAAGATGACAACCGCGACGTGCGTCGCCGTTTCAATCAACTTGAAAGCCCTGAAGAACAAATACAATTGATAAACACATTTTTCGATCAACTTTTGGGGAAGGAACAAGCGGCATGAGTACCCATGAAGCACCTGTGGTAAATAACCCTATGGAAACCAGCAACAACACTCAACTACCAGCTGAAAACACGCAAACGCTACGCGACAGTGTTGAAAAAGCCTTAGAAAGCTACTTCGCACAACTAGATGGTCAGCCAGTAAGCGATGTTTACGAAATGGTTTTATCTGAAGTAGAAGCGCCTTTATTAGAAGTAGTAATGCGCTATACCAAAGACAATCAAACCAAAGCCGCTGTGCTACTTGGCTTGAACCGCGGCACGCTGCGTAAGAAGCTCAAGCAATTCGGTATGCTTTAAGCCGATACTGTTTAAAAACGGACGCTGCCTTGTGCAGCGTTTATTTTTTTATCCATCCAAAAACTGACCAACTGATCAATTATGACCATTACTCCTGTTCGTCGCGCCCTTATTAGTGTTTCTGATAAAACGGGTATTGTAGAATTCGCTCAAGCTCTGGCAGCTAAAAACGTTGAGATTTTATCAACCGGCGGTACGTATAAATTATTGTGTGAAAAAGGCATCAACGCTGTGGAAGTATCCGACTACACAGGTTTTGCTGAAATGATGGATGGCCGCGTAAAAACCTTACACCCAAAAATTCACGGTGGTGTGCTAGGTCGTCGCGGTCAAGATGACGCCATCATGGCCGAGCATGGCATCAACCCAATTGATCTTGTGGTGGTAAACCTTTACCCATTCGAAGCCACAACTGCCAATCCAGATTGCACACTAGAAGACGCCATTGAAAACATCGACATCGGCGGTCCAACCATGGTGCGCTCCGCGGCAAAAAATAACGCGTATGTGGGCATTGTGGTTAACGCTTCTGACTACCAAGCGGTACTCGCTGAATTAGACGCGCAAAATGGTTTAAGCCCGAAACTGCGCTTTGATCTTGCACTAAAAGCCTTCGAACACACAGCCGCATACGACGGCATGATCGCCAACTACCTAGGTCGTATCGATCAAACAGCTGAAACCTTATCCACTGAAAACAAAGGTCAGTTCCCTCGTACCTTTAATACTCAGTTCATCAAAGCGCAAGACATGCGTTACGGTGAGAACCCACACCAAAATGCGGCCTTCTATGTGGAAGCCAAACCGCAAGAAGCGTCTATCGCCACGGCCACTCAGCTGCAAGGTAAAGAGCTATCTTTCAACAACGTGGCTGACACAGATGCTGCTCTTGAATGTGTGAAATCGTTCACCAAACCGGCTTGTGTGATCGTAAAACACGCCAACCCTTGTGGTGTTGCGGTGAGTGAAAACGGTATTCAAGAAGCCTACGATCTTGCCTTCGCAACCGACACGGAATCCGCGTTCGGCGGCATCATTGCATTTAACCGTGAATTAGATGGCGCAACGGCAGCTGCCATTGCCGAACGTCAATTCGTTGAAGTGATCATCGCCCCTAGCGTGAGCGACGATGCCAAACTGGCCTTAGCGTCTAAGAAAAACGTGCGTCTATTAGAAACAGGCGAATGGCCAGCTGAGCGCGTAAACGGCTTCGATTACAAGCGCGTAAACGGCGGTCTATTAGTACAAGAGCGTGACAACGGCATGATCACAGTTGATGATCTAACGGTTGTAACCAAGCGTCAGCCTACCGAAAAAGAAATGCACGATTTAATCTTCGCATGGAAAGTGGCTAAGTTTGTTAAATCCAACGCCATTGTTTACGCGAAAAATCGTCAAACCGTTGGTGTGGGTGCAGGCCAAATGAGCCGCGTTAACTCTGCGCGTATTGCAGCGATTAAAGCGGAACACGCTGGCCTAGAAGTGAAAGGTTCGGTTATGGCATCGGATGCGTTCTTCCCATTCCGTGATGGCATTGATAACGCAGCCAAAGCCGGTATTGCCGCAGTGATTCAACCAGGTGGTTCGATTCGTGATGAAGAAGTAATTGCCGCAGCCGATGAAGCCGGCATGGCCATGGTGTTTACGGGGATGCGTCACTTCCGTCACTAAGCAATAGTATAGAGCTAGCTTACTCGCTGTGGCGTTGTTAAAAATTTGCTCGAGGTTGTCATTTAGGTTTACTAAACTCCGCCCTCTCGCAAATATTTGCCTAGCCACCGCATCGCCGCTAACGCTCTCTACGGAAAAAGTATTATTTTCAAAGCCGTAATTTTTACGGCTTTACGCATTTATAAACACATAGTTCAGCCTTAAATGAAAAGGACGAAAGCTAAGGTGCTCGGACAAGGCAAAACTTTTTGAAAAAGCGCAGTTTAGCTCGCCTAAATGAGCATTTTGAGAAAAGTTTTAACACAGTCAGAGACACTTAGATAATGTCCGATAAGGAACCCAAAATGAATGTATTGGTAATCGGAAGTGGCGGCCGCGAACACGCCCTCGCTTGGAAAGCTCTACAAAACCCAAACGTTGAAACCGTGTTTGTTGCTCCTGGCAACGCAGGTACCGCCACTGAACCTGGCCTTAAAAATGTCGACATCGACGTTTTAGAATTTGAAAAACTAGCCACTTTCGCCAAAGACAATAATTGCGAGCTAACCATTGTTGGCCCTGAAGCACCACTGGTTGAGGGCGTTGTCAATTTCTTTGCCGAGCAAGGCTTAAAAGCATTTGGCCCATCGAAAGGTGCGGCGCAACTTGAAGGCTCAAAAGCCTTCACTAAAGACTTCTTGGCTCGTCACGATATTCCAACGGCGTTTTACCAAAACTTTACCGAAGTGGAACCGGCTTTAGCCTACATCGACAAAATCGGTGCGCCTATCGTAGTTAAAGCGGATGGCCTTGCCGCTGGTAAAGGTGTCATCGTGGCTGAAACCGTTGAGCAGGCAAAAGATGCGGTTAAAGACATGCTATCGGGTAACGCCTTTGGTGATGCCGGTTGTCGTGTAGTAATCGAAGAGTTTTTAGCAGGCGAAGAAGCCAGCTTTATCGTCATGGTTGACGGTAAAAACGTGGTACCAATGGCCACCAGCCAAGACCACAAGCGCGTAGGCGATGGTGATACTGGCCCAAACACTGGCGGCATGGGGGCATACTCTCCTGCTCCGGTTGTGACACCAGAAGTGAATGATCGCATTATGAAAGAAGTCATCATTCCAACTGTGGAAGGCATGGCTAAAGAAGGCAATGACTACACAGGTTTCTTATACGCAGGTTTAATGATCGACGAATCTGGCGCGCCAAAAGTGATCGAGTACAACTGTCGTTTTGGTGACCCTGAAACCCAACCTATCATGTTGCGTATGCAATCTGATTTAGTTGATCTTTGCTTAGCGGCGCTTGATGACAACGGCCTTGCAGGTAAAACCTGTGACTGGGACCCTCGTGCGGCAATTGGTGTTGTGTTAGCAGCGGGCGGCTACCCTGGGGATTACAAAAAAGGCGATGTGATTTCTGGTTTGCCGCAAAGTGAAGTGGAAGGCGAAAAAGTATTCCATGCTGGTACCAAACTCAACGCGCAAGGTGAAGTGACCACAAACGGCGGTCGTGTACTGTGTGCAACCGCTCTGGGTAACACCGTCACGGAAGCACAACAACGTGCGTACGAGCTCACCAAGAAAATCTCTTGGGACGGTTGCTTCTACCGTAACGACATTGCTTATCGCGCCATTGCCCGCGAGCAAGGTAAGTAGTTTATCTGCACCTCAGGCACGGCCTGAGGTGTTTCTCTCTCCTCATTCAACGCCTAATTAACTCTCGTTTTACTCTATTCTCTCCTGCCTTAGCTTTTCAGCGATATTTCCCTATAATGGGCCTTCGATTATTGTGTGCCCATGGTCATGAACGTATTCAAATTGTGTTTGGCTTTTTTTATTAGCATTGTGATGAGCTACGAAAGCTTTGGCAGTGATCTCAATAGTATTATTTTGGCAAAAGGACCATTACAGGTTGAAATGACCCACAGCATGCAATGGCTTGAAGCGGATCATACATCTCTTAGCTTGGCTCAATTGTTACTCAAGCAAGACTCACTATTTAAAACCTTAACCGATGAAGCGGTTATAGAAGCCCATAAAACCTATTGGTTAAGATTTAAAATCATTAACCCTATTGATGAAAATTTACCGCTGGCGTTACGTCTAAGCAGTAGCAGTATTAATATCGATGGCGCGTATGAATTCAAAAATGATCAATGGCAGCGGATTAGCAGCGTTGAAAGCCAACAACAATTAAGCAGCAACACAGCTTTGATTTTAAATATCGAAGCATTATCAGAACAGTGGTTATATTTTCGGGTTAAACCCATTCAAACCAGCCGCTTGGAACCTCAACTACAAGATTTAAGTGAATACGCAAAAGGATTTACCGTATTACAACAATTACTTGGTGCCATGGTTTCTCTCATGGTGTTTATCAGTTTTTTACATATTGTTGCCATTCGATTCCATAATCATATTCGCCACTACCTCACCATTTACGTGGCGTTTATTAGTTTTTGTTTTGGTTTATCCCACACTCAGCTTTACGACTGGCCCCAATGGTTTTTCGACTTTGTGAAACTGAGCCCATGGCTTATGGCGTGCGGTTTATATCTATCAAGTTTTACTACGCAGCAATATCGAGAACTATTAAAAAGCAATCGTTCAGCGTTTACCTTGCTAATATTACTTTTGACAACCTTGATCATTAGCAACTTGCCTTATTTAATTATTTTAGTGCTCGCCGTCATTCCTTGTATTTTAGTCGCCATCAAGGTTAAACAAATTAGCATCAACCTATCCATTGCCAACACCGTATTAGGTGTTTCGATTCTATGGCAGTGTACCTACATTTTAATCCCGAACATGGTGTTTGCTCCGGAAGGTATTTGGCATGTATATGGCTTGGCATCCTGCGTTTTATTTACCAGCCTAAGTATGATTACGCCTTACTTCCAACGCCAAATTAAACGCAGTCAGGCGAAACAAGCTGGTATTCCATTACAATTTCTTGACAACATCAGCCATGAGTTACGTACACCCATGAACGGTGTATTGGGTATGTCCGAATTACTTAATGAAACGCCACTAAGCACCAATCAAAGAGATTATGTGGATACGATTATTTTTTCAGGCCAAGACATGTTGCGCATGATCAATCGCATCAGCGACTTTGCGAAAATACAAGCCGGCCGCATTCAATTTGAAAAAAACAACATTTCACTATCTGACTTAGCTCAACGCTGTCTTAGCAAATTTCAATACAGCGCCAATCAAAAAGGTGTTGAACTGGTTTTGAACATGGATGACGACCTGCCGATGCAGATCAGCAGTGATGAACACAGACTAGAAAGCATCCTGGATAATTTATTAGAAAATGCCGTACGCCATACCGAGTACGGTGAAATCGAATTGCGCATCAGTGTCTATAGCGACAACCAAACTTTATTATTTGCCGTACGCGACACTGGCAGCGGCGCGGATAAAAACGTTTTAAAACAATTATTAGATGGCCAAGAGTTATTATCTAACAAACACGCCACGAAACACGGTTTTGGTTTAGCTTTATGTAAACGTTTAGTGGAATTACTAGGCGGAAATATGTTCATCGAAAGTCGCACAGATAAAGGCAGTACGTTTAGTTTTACCATGCCGTACGAAGCCCTCAGCACACCCGCTCCTTCGAAGAAAGACACTAGCCATGTATTACAAGGGCTATCGATTTTAATTGTGGATGACAACAGCACCTTACGAAAGGTGATTCAGCGTTACGCCAACAGTTGGGGCATGCAATCCGATCATACCTATAACGGCAAAGAAGCTTTGGCCCTGTTGCGCAGTCAAAGCAATTTAGGTACACCCTATGATGTTATTCTCATTGATCAAGACATGCCCATCATGGATGGCTTTCAATTGGCCAAGCGTATTCAGGAAGATCCAGATATCCACCGCGATGTCATAAAAATCATGCTAACTGGCATGTCCATCAGCAGCACGCAAAAAGAAGTACTGCAATACGGTATTGATCAAGTGATAACCAAACCGGTATCCGCACAAGGTTTAAAGCAAGTGCTGGCCAAACATGTAGTGAAGCGCCAGACATTACTGCAACACAGTAAAAACTGATCTAGCACATGCAAGTAAATGGGCTTTTGCGTAAAATACAGCCATCTTTACTGTTTATGAGGGCCGGTTATGCGATCTCTATCAAGACTGGATCAGTTCATCAATCATGTGGATAACGCACTGAAAACCCTAGTGCCCAACGCCGCCAGCGCCCATCGCGCGAATCCAGCACATACAGCCGAACCTTGTGAATTTGACGAACAAGAAAAGCGCCATGCCGCGGGCCTCATGCGCATCAACCACACAGGCGAAGTCTGCGCTCAAGCGCTTTACCAAGGTCAAAGCCTGACAGCACGTCTGCCTCAAGTACGCGAAGCCATGAATGAAGCGGCCGAAGAAGAAGTGGATCACCTCGTCTGGTGTGAACAACGCCTGCACGAGTTGGATAGCCGCACAAGTTTGCTAAACCCCATTTTTTACGGTTTATCCTATTCCATTGGGGCCTTAGCCGGTGCCGTTGGGGACAAGTGGAGCCTAGGCTTTGTGGCAGCCACGGAAAATCAGGTCTGTCACCACCTTAAACATCACCTTGAGGTCCTACCACCCCAAGACCAGCGCAGTCGCGCCATCTTAGAAGTGATGCTAGAAGACGAAGAAAAACACGCCACATCGGCCTTGCAGGCAGGCGGTGCCGTCTTCCCAAGCTGGGTACAAGCTGGTATGACCCAACTATCTAAGGTCATGACCAAAACCACCTACCGCCTTTAAATGCAAGCCTCACAAGGGTCGGCTATAGTTACAATAGATAGCCCTTTTGAGGTTTAACATGCCCAGACTCAGTTTCGGCCAGTATGAAGTCATCGATGACAACATAGTAGAGTTCATCGGTGATGAAGCCGCACAATTAGATTTAGATGAAGCCCATGAATGCGTCACTCTCTACGAGCAATTAAAGCGGCCCGTTGCTGTATTGGTGAATCGAAGTCACTCCTATTCCAGCTCCCTCGAATTTATAATGACAATTGCAGAGGTAGAGAATGTGAAAGCATTTGCTATCTGGGTGCCAAATGAGCGCTCTGCCAAAATAGCGGAGTCACAGAAGATGTTCTTTCCAATCCCATACGAGCGATTTTATGACAGGGATGAAGCTATTAACTGGCTTAAACAGTATGTATTAGGTTAGCCCGCTCACAAAAGCATGAGCTAACCCTCTAGGTAAAACTGAAGGTTTATTCGCCTAATTCGATCACTTCGTAATCATGGGTGATCTCAACCCCACCCTTCTCCAGCATGATGCTAGCGGAGCAATATTTCTCAGCTGATAAGGCCACCGCACGCTTCACTTGAGCGTCTTTAAGGCCATAACCTTTAACCACAAAGTGCACATGAATCTTGGTAAAAACGCTCGGGATTTCATCTGCACGCTCAGCTTCAAGTTCAGCGACACAGTCCACGACGTTTTGACGAGATTTCTTCAAAATGCTCATAACATCAAAACTAGTACAGCCGCCTAGACCCATTAATAGCATTTCCATTGGGCGAACCCCAAGGTTACGACCACCATGATCTTCCGGCCCATCCATGACCACACTATGGCCACTGCCGGACTCACCTAGAAACATGGCATCTTGTACCCATTTAATTCGTGCTTTCATGAACATTCCGCCCTATAAAAAACCGCAAGATTAACATAAGCTTACAGGTTGGCGAAGTCGTAGCAGTAAATGCCGAATATGCACGGACTGAAGCGGGATCAAGTAGGACACAGTTCCCAAATTTTTAGATTACTCCGCGGTAAATAGCACTTTCTAGTACGGAAGTATTCACCTATTTGGGGTAATCAGTGCATAATTGTGCGGCTTTACTGCTATAAATAATAATGAAATCAAGGTTTGATGGTTTAGGTCACGTTATGAATAAAGGGTTAAGGGCTGATCGACATAAGCATTTAGATTACTTTTTGTCTCAATGCCATCGTCGTCGATATCCCGCTCGCAGCACAATTATTTATGCTGGGGATAAAAGTGACTCCTTATTCTACATCATGAAGGGGTCCGTCACCGTTATCATTGAAGATGACGACGGTCGAGAAATGATCATGGCCTATCTCAATGAAGGTGACTTCTTTGGGGAAATGGGCCTATTTGATGAAGTCAGTCCACGTTCTGCTTGGATCAAAGCCAAGGTAGAATGTGAAGTCGCTGAAATCAGTTATAGCAAGTTCCGTGAAATCAGTAATCACGATCCTCGTATTCTGTATTTTATCGGTGAGCAAATGGCTACGCGCCTGCGCAAAACCACCCGAAAAGTGGGTGATTTAGCCTTCTTGGACGTAACCGGTCGTGTCGCACGTACACTATTGGATTTAAGCCAAGAGCCAGACGCCATGACGCACCCAGATGGTATGCAAATTAAAATCACTCGTCAGGAAATTGGCCGCATTGTTGGCTGTTCTCGCGAAATGGTTGGCCGCGTACTTAAAGCATTGGAAGACCAAGGCTTGGTCGGAGTGAAAGGCAAAACCATGGTGGTTTACGGTGCCCGTAAAGCTGCCACCCTCCCTTCTCGTAAAGAAGCGGAATAGACTGATCACTGGCTGCCTCGGCAGCCCAGTCTCCTTCCTTTAAAGATCCCATATTTTTACTGCCGCATAACGCACCTTTGACCAATTCGCTTGATCCACTCTCTCCTCTTGCGATAAAGAGCGATACAGCACCAGTTGCGATAGGGTTACGGTTTGCACCATAGGCTTAACAGGGGCATCAGAGATAGGCCCGTAGGCCAGAGTCACATGGGGAAGCCATTGCGTCATCGGCAATTGCAATGCACTACTTAAACGCAGCCTAAATTGATCTAACCCATCATTACTTGGCCCTTGCCATGCCCAGTGCTTATGCTTAGTTGGAGGGAAGCCCCCTAGTTGTTCTGCTCTCCAAACAAGAGCCCCCCTTGGTTCCATCAGGGTTTCATCAACCGTCTCGATAATCTCATAACACTCATGAAGCTGCTTTTCACCAAGGAACAGTAGGGTTAAATGGCGATCCCGCGGATCGTGACAGCGTAATGGCTGCCACGCCATACAAGCGTCATCAATCACAGCATCTAACAATTGATCGCTCTTTAACGCCAAAAATACACGCATCGCGAGCACCTATAATCTGTCTATACTAAATATACATTACCCAATACTAGGCCCATTATGGATGACTTGATATTTGCAGAAGATGCGCCGCAGGCGCCCACTAATCAAGCCTTACAACCCTGGAATATATTGTTGGTGGATGATGAACCCGGTGTTCATCAAGTCACCCAAATGGTACTGAGAGATTTCCGCTTTGACCAACGTCCACTCAATTTAATTAGCGCCTACAGTGGCGAGCAAGGTCGTGAAATCATGTCACAACGTGACGATATCGCCCTCGCGATCATTGATGTGGTCATGGAGACAGACCATGCCGGGCTAGAATTGGTTCGCAGTATCCGCGATGACCTGCAAAATAATTACACTCGATTAGTATTGCGCACAGGCCAACCTGGACAAGCACCAGAAGAGGATGTCATCTTAAATTACGACATTGATGACTATAAAGACAAAACGGAGCTGACCAGCAATAAATTGTTAACCCTCATGTACGCATCACTTCGTGCGTATCGGGATATCTGCGTGATCGATACCCATCGTCGCTCATTAGAGCAGGTAATACTCGCATCCACTGAAATTTTCGAAGCTAACTCCTTAAAAATGTTTGCCTCAGCTGTGCTCAAACAAATTTGTAACCTATTAAATCTCAGTGGCGCAATTTTTTATTGCACTAGCTTAAATGACGACTTTAATGAAGATAAAAATTACCGCGTACTCGCAGTTAGTGGTCAGATG
>JABXIK010000060.1 GCA_013373125.1 Gammaproteobacteria bacterium
CAGCTCGACTTTTGATTTAAACCTTGAACACGGTAACGACATTCCTATCGAAGATCGTCCACAATCGGAAGTTACCAGCATTCAAGGATTGGCGATCGCACCAGATAACTGTCATGCGATTAATCCATCTTTTGATATGACACCCAATGAATTAATTGATGCAATCGTATGTGAAAAAGGTATCTTAACCGCACCTTTTAATATTCACATTCAACAGTTGCTATCAAAATAAAACGCACAGCGTAAAACCCTCGTAAGGTATACATTATGAAATTTTTAGGTTTGCTGATGCTTCTATTTCTTGTGCCGATTTCAAATTTACAGGCGCAAACGGCTGATTCAAATGAAGACAACTTTGAACCCGCAATTATGAGCAATGAGGAGCTTAAAAATACCAACCTGCCAATCCTAAGCGCCCCCGTTCCAGAAGATGGCGAAGCCGCATTAACTCAAGCCATTGAACGTAAAGAAATCCTCGAAGAAAAAGCCGTTGAAATTCCGTTTGCCATTTTACCGCACAGACCTAACTACATCATGCCTGTGTCTTACACCGAATACCCCCATGATGAAGAATTTGAGCAAGCCCTTGGCGACAGTTGGCCTGGCTACATGAATGTAGAAGCCATGTTTCAAATTAGTGTGAAATATCAAATCCATCAATTCGACAAACAAAATAAGAATCGATTGTATGTGGCTTACACCAATAAATCTTATTGGCAGGTTTACAGCGAACGAATATCCCGACCATTTCGCGAAACCAATCATGAGCCTGAATTATTTTTACAGCTCACCCCCAACTGGGGATATATCAACCGCATGACACTTTCCCTTAACCATCAAAGTAATGGTCAGTTTCAAGGACTATCTCGCAGTTGGAATCGAATCATTGCCGGTTTTTATCATCGCGATGGCAACAGTGTTTACGGCATAGAACCTTGGTGGCGTATTCCTGAAACAAAGAAAGCCGATCCCAATGACCCTACTGATAATGATAATCCCGACATCCACAAGTACCTAGGTTACGGCAATTTCTTGTGGTACAAAAAAGTTGGGCAAGAAGCACTTATGTTCCGCTTAGGCAATAACCTCAACTTCGAAAAAAACCGTGGTTGGGGTGAAGTGGAATTTACATTCCCTTTGGGTCGTCGTTTTCTTGGATTCGTTCAATATTTTGAAGGTTACGGCCATAGCCTAATCGAATATAATCGTTATCAACGACGAATCGGTTTTGGCTTTAAAATTTCCGATTACCTATAAAAATAATCACAACTTTCTGTATTACTTGACGTAACGGAATCCGTCCGCGAGTTCACACATGACTGATTTTTCTAATATCTCTGCTATTGTCACTGATATTTCTGGCACCACATCTTCCATCGAATTCATCGATGAGGTTTTATTTCCGTACGCGCAAAATCATTTAATTTCATTTGTTAAACACAATCCATCCCACCCAAGTGTGCAAGAATGCCTATTGCAAGTAGCTCAAGAAGTACAAGTAGACGTTAATAATCATGATGTGCTGTTACACCATATACAGCAGTGCTTAGAATTAAACGTAAAATCTAAACCCTTAAAAGTTCTACAAAGTTTGGTACTGCAAAACGGCTACCTTGAGGATCACTTTCAATCTCATATATACAAGGACGCCCACCAGCAACTGCACCACTGGCAGCAACAAGACCTGCAACTATTTTCCTATAGCTCTGCCTCGGTAAATGGGCAAAAATGGTTTTTTAAATACTCACAGGAAGGGGATCTACAGCATCTATTCAGCGGTCATTTTGATACGCGAATTGGCCAAAAACAGGAATCAGCCGCTTACGCTAATATTATTCAAATCCTTGGAAAACCAGCTGAACATATTTTGTTTTTATCGGATCTGCGCCAAGAATTAGATGCCGCCCGTCAGGCTGGCCTACAAACATGCCAAGTGATCCGCGAAGCCAGCCAGCCCCTGACTTCCCCGCACCCCTGTGTACGCAATTTTAATGGTATAAAATTGGGCTAAACCCTCACTTTGGTTTAAAGTGCCCGCCTAAAGACTTTCACGTGCTTGAGAGTTTAAGCAGTAACATCGAGGAGATTTAAGATGAGAGACGTGGTTATCGTTGCCGCAGGTCGTAGTGCCATTGGTGCCTTTCAAGGCAGTTTATCCAGCCTAAGCGCCGTTGAACTGGGCACTCAAATCATTAAAGGTGTACTGGAACGCTCTAAGGTTCCTAGCGATCAAGTAGATGAAGTGATTTTTGGTCAAGTATTAACCGCAGGCGCCGGTCAAAACCCAGCCCGCCAAAGTGCTATTCATGCAGGTTTACCACACCATACGCCAGCTTTGACCATTAACAAGGTATGTGGCTCTGCATTGAAAGCCGTTCATCTAGGCGCGCAAGCCATCGCTAATGGCGATGCGGATATCATCATCGCCGGTGGCCAAGAGAGCATGTCCAACTCAGCCCACGTCATGCCTAACTCCCGTACTGGCCAACGCATGGGCCCTATTACCATGGTCGACACCATGATTAAAGATGGCCTTTGGGATGCATTTAACGATTATCACATGGGCATCACAGCAGAAAACCTAGCAGAGAAGTTCGACATCTCCCGCGAAGCCCAAGATGAATTTGCTGCCGCTAGTCAACAAAAAGCCGTTGCCGCACAAGAAGCCGGTAAATTCAAAGATGAAATCATTCCTTTAAGCATTCCACAGCGCAAAGGCGATGACGTCATTGTGGATACAGATGAGTGCCCTCGCGCAGGTACCACGGCAGAAAAGTTAGCCGGCATGCGCCCTGCATTCAAAAAAGACGGCACCGTTACCGCTGCAAACGCCTCATCTTTGAATGACGGCGCAGCGGCAGTGATTCTTGCCAGCAAAGAAAAAGCGGAAGAACTAGGGTTAACGATTTTAGCCACTATTAAGGGTTATGCTAACGCGGGTGTAGACCCAAGCATCATGGGTATTGGCCCAGTAAGCGCCACGCAGCGCTGCCTAAGCAAAGCGGGCTGGACCCTAGACGAAGTGGATTTAATCGAAGCCAACGAAGCCTTTGCCGTGCAATCGTTGTCAGTAGGCAAAGAGCTTAACTGGGATGCCGATAAGGTAAACGTAAACGGTGGTGCCATTGCACTTGGCCACCCCATTGGCGCATCTGGTTGTCGCGTATTAGTAACCTTGTTACATGAAATGCAAAAACGTGATGCGAAGAAAGGCCTTGCCACTCTTTGCATCGGTGGCGGCATGGGTGTGAGCATCGCCATCGAGCGTTAATCCACTCTGCTATCCCCAATAAAAAACCCTGCCCTGGCAGGGTTTTTTATTGGCATTTACATGCATTCATGAGCCTTCATCAATGAACAACACTGCCGGTATCAGGCTCAACATTTCCAAATTCAGCTGGTAACAAGCTGTGTTTATTCACCACTAGCGTGTCATACACATCCAACTCTATTTGTTTGTCTTCGATAACCAGAGGCTCGAGCAATACACACACAGCCTCAATGCTATCCAGTTCCGCAATAATGCAGCTCTTAAAGCCATCTTGAGTATGAATAGCGACTAACTCACCTAGGTCTGCTTCATTGAGCACAGTAGGCACATCATCCGCCAGCACTTCATCGGCATCCAATGGCTCAATAAAATGCGCGGCAGCCACCATATGTAAAATATCGATAATTTCAGGGTCCGCTAAATCCAGCTGCCCAGGATCGTCCTCATGAGAAAGTACTTTTTCCACAAGGGCTTGGAATAAATCGATATCCTCTTCAGTCCAGCTAATGTCCATTTTACTGCTATGGGGACTGGGAATATCAGTTGCTAGGAGAATTTCATGAGTCGAATGGGCATCCAACTCGGGCATGACGATGTTAACGTGTTCGGTACCGGTTCCTGCCATATCGGCAAGGCGCCATTTCAAAGGGTGTTTAACTGCCTGTGTCATATGTCGGCCTCCATTTATCATTTTTGCCGCAGTGCACTGCACTCATTGACCAGCTACTTAAGCCTGTCTGTGGTTGTGATGACCCTAAATGTGTTTGAGCAGAACTAACCCTCCCATACTTAATACCTAAAATTCAGCCTATAACAGGTTCTCTTCTGAGTATAGTGGTATATTAACTCCTCGCGTTATTATCCACAGTTACTGACGGTCTCAGGGTGTATCGATGTTACCTTCTCTTAAAGCTAAACCCTTGTTTATTCTAAGTTTTTCAATTCTTTTAAGTGCATGCTCCACCTTGCCTGATCAGCAAAACTTAAACCAAAGAGCGCAACAGCTAGCAGTTAAAAGTTCTAAATCGGATCAATCATTATTACAGCAAGCCAAGCTGCATATTCAAAAAGCCCATAGTGAATCTTTAGCATTTTATGCGCCAACTTACCTTGAAAACGCCGAAAAGGACTACGCCATAGCGCAAGCGGATTACCAAGCAAAACACGCTTCTCAAGATATTCGCTTACACGCACAACTTGCCATCGAATGGGTCAACGCAGGCATGCGCAATAAAAAGATGGTGCGCGAATACCTCAGCAAAAGCCTAGACAACCGCCAAGTGCTATTAGAACTCAAAGCACAGGAACACTTCCCTAACGCCTTCAAAGCCATAGAGCAACAACATATAGCGCTTATTAAATTGGTAGAACAGCGTGAAGAAAAGAAAGCACGCGAACAAGAAAAGCCATTACTACAAGAAATGGTCGAGCTAGAAATCAAGACCATAGGTAAAACCTACCTTAGCCAAGCATATCTCATGTTAAAACAGGCTCAAGAACTCAATGCCGAGAAGCAATTACCTAAAACATACGCAGAAGCCCTGAATCAAATTAAGGATACGGAGCAATTCATTCGACAGAACCCTAGAGACAAAATCACTATTGATGATCTTGCGAAGGACTGCCTATTCGCCTCCGAGCGCCTTTACTCCCTATCTCGCCTCGCCCAACAAATGCAATTAGCAGAGCCTCAGTCACTAGAAAGCTTGGTACTAAAACATGAAAACCAACTTCAGCGCATCGCCGAAGCCATTAATCATAAAGACATTAGAAATCTATCATTTGAGGATCAAAGTGTTTTATTAAGCCAGTTTGGGAAAAAGCTGTTACAGAGCAAGCGGCATCAACCGTCAGTCAAACAGGATCAAGCAGAATTAGAAAAGTGGAAACGCAAAGTGGTATTACTGCAGGCTGAAATTCGACGTTTACAGAAATTACAGCCTTGAAAATGACCATCAAAAAAGCCACCTAAAGGTGGCTTTTTTATTCAACGCATTTGGTTTAATAAATCCATGCGTGACTCGATCATGGTGCGGTAGGTTTTCATTAAGCTAAATCGATGTGGCGCGTCTTCTACTTGTAATCGCGCTAATTGAGATTCTAATCGTTCAATTTCAGCTTGAAGACGACGCACAATATCATCATGACTGCCATCTCCTCTTAAGCGGTAACCATCTTGAGCCATCGCCATACCCTCCATTGCAAACCCTCTCATGCCTGACTTCCTATCTAGGTTCCCTTATCCATTTGCACACGAATCTACCCGCATGTTGATAATGGCCATTCTAACAGCTTATTTTGTGATGGAAATCCCATTTTCCCTCAGTTGTTGTAAGACATTGCCTACAATCCCTCGACGATCTAATGCAAGGAAAACTGGGCAGAAAGTGCTCATGTGAGTATAATGCCGCCCTCCTTTTAATAGCATGAGTGGTCTTAATCCGTGGCGAAAAAGTTGTACATCAAAACCCATGGCTGCCAAATGAATGAATACGATAGCTCCCGCATGGCTGATTTGCTGGGGGAAACTCATGCTATGGAAATCACGGACAACGAAGCAGAAGCGGATGTTATCCTGCTAAACACCTGCTCCATTCGTGAAAAAGCCCAAGAAAAGGTGTTTCACCAGCTGGGCCGCTGGAATAAGCTAAAAGAAAAGAATCCAGACCTGATCATAGGCGTGGGCGGCTGTGTGGCCAGCCAAGAAGGGGAAGCCATTCGTAAACGCGCCCCACAAGTAGACATGATCTTTGGTCCACAAACCCTACACCGCTTACCTGAGTTTGTAGACGCCAGCGCCAATAAGATTCCGGTGATGGACGTGACTTTCCCTGAAATTGAAAAATTCGACCATCTTCCTGCCCCTAAGGTGGAAGGTGCCACCGCGTTTGTCTCTGTCATGGAAGGTTGCAGCAAATACTGTACATTCTGCGTCGTACCTTACACTCGCGGAGAAGAAGTGAGCCGTCCTTTCGATGATGTCATGAAAGAAGTACAACAACTGGCCAATCAAGGGGTACGTGAAGTGAACCTGCTTGGCCAGAACGTAAACGCATACCAAGGCCAAACCGCCGATGGCGATATCGCAGATTTAGCAGAACTCATCACGGCTGTTGCCGATGTAGACGGCATCGACCGTATTCGCTTCACAACAAGCCACCCGGTTGAATTCAGCGACAGCTTGATTCAAGTGTATGCAGAAGTACCCGAGCTTGTGAGTCACTTACACTTACCTGTACAAAGTGGCTCTAACCGCATCTTGGCCGCCATGAAGCGCGGCCACGAAGTGGATATGTACATTGATAAAATCAACCGAATCAAGCAGTTACGCCCTGATATCAGCATCAGCTCAGATTTCATCATTGGTTTCCCTGGCGAGACCGATCAAGACTTTGAAGACACTATGAACCTCATTGCCGAGATCGGGTTTGATGTGTCTTTCAGCTTTATTTACAGCGCACGTCCGGGTACTCCGGCCTCTGACCTAGCCGATGACACGCCTGAAGACGTTAAAAAACAACGCCTACAGATTTTGCAAACTCGTATTACGCAAAATGCACAATCCATCAGCCGTCGCATGGTCGGTAACACAGAAACCATCCTTGTATCCGGTGTGTCTAAGAAAGACCCTGGCCAATTACAAGGGCGTACTGAGAACAATCGAGTGGTGAATTTCCGCTGTGACGATACCAGCTTGATCGGCAAATTCGTGAAAGTGAAAATCGAAGACGCCTACACCAACAGCCTATTAGGTAGCCTACTTCTGGACGAAGGCGTATTCTAATCCATACTGAACGTAAAACGAGAACCCATTACTGAATGACAACCGCCAGCGCTGAAAAGCTTCATACCGCACAAGCCGAGTTCTACCTTGAGCCAGATGACACCCGTCGTTTGGCCAACTTGTGCGGAGACCTTGATAGCCACATCAAACAAATCGCCACCCACTTCAATATCCGAATCTTCAACCGTGGTAACCACTTTAAGCTAGCCGGTGAAGCTCAAGGGGTGGATCATGCTGCTCAGATCATTCAGCGCCTGTACCGCGAAACCCATAACGGTACTGAAATTCGCAAAGATTTAATCCACTTATTGCTTCAAGAAGCGGATATCGAGATTGCGTATCAAAAAGACCACAGCAAGGATGCCGGCAAGAAGCCTGTTGTAATTCGCACCCCTAAGCTGATCATCAAGCCCCGCGGGCCTAATCAGCAAAAATACGTGCGCACGATCCAAGAACACGACGTGAATTTTGGTATCGGACCTGCTGGTACGGGTAAAACCTATTTAGCCGTCGCTTGTGCCGTGGAAGCCTTATTGCGGGACGACGTACAAAAAATCCTACTCGTGCGCCCTGCCGTTGAAGCCGGTGAGAAATTGGGCTTTTTACCGGGTGATTTAGCCCAAAAAATCGACCCCTATTTGCGCCCCTTATATGACGCTTTGCATGACATGCTGGGTTACGAGCAGGTAGTAAAACTGCAAGAACGCAATGTTATTGAGATCGCGCCTTTGGCATACATGCGTGGCCGCACCTTAAGTAATGCCTATGTCATCCTAGATGAAAGTCAGAACACCACGCCAGAGCAAATGAAGATGTTCTTAACTCGTATTGGTTTTGGTTCTAAAGCGGTGATTACAGGCGACATTACTCAGGTGGATTTGCCTCGTGGAACTCGTTCTGGTCTAGGCCACATCATTAATATATTAAAAGATGTAGAAGGCATTGGCTTTACTCACTTTGCCAACAAAGACGTGGTTCGCCATCCATTGGTACAAAAAATAGTCGATGCCTATGATGCCTTTGATGCGCAAATGGCAGAGAAAAAAGCCGCCGAACAAGCGGCTAATGCCTCCAAGGACGGCCAAAATGATTGATGTGGATGTTCAGATCGCCAGTGAACACGATTCACTGCCTTCTGCTGAGCAACTCAGCCTTTGGGCTGAAGCGGCTCTTAAAGATTTCAAACAGGACGCTGAACTGAGTATCCGCCTTGTGGATAACGAAGAAAGTCAGCAGCTGAACTTTGAATACCGCGGCAAGGACAAGCCCACCAATGTATTGTCCTTTCCATTTGAGCTTCCCCCTGAATTAGCGGGACTCGAAGATGTCGGCAATCTTATTGGCGATTTGGTCATTTGCGTGCCTGTGGTGGCCGCCGAAGCCCATGTACAAAACAAGACATTTAGCGATCATTTTGCCCATATGGTGGTACATGGTTGCTTGCATTTATTAGGGTACGACCATATAAAGGACGAAGAAGCCGATATTATGGAAAACCTAGAACGACAGATTCTGGCTCAGCTGGAAATTGCCGACCCTTATTTCATCACTGATTAAGATCATGAACGAAGACCGACCGAGAAAATCCCTTTTTAGCTGGTTAGAGAGTTTACGCATATTCTCTGGCGACCCTAAGAGTCGCAATGAGATCAAACACATCCTAAGAGAAGCCGAAGAACGGCAACTGGTGGACAGCGACGCATTATCCATCATGGAAGGGGCCATCCAGGTGGCCGACATGCAAGTCCGCGAAATCATGATCCCTCGCTCGCAAATGGCGTGCGTAAAATCCGATCAAAAACCCAAAGATTTCCTACCGCTTATTATTGAAAGCGCGCACTCTCGTTTCCCTGTATTAGGCGAAAACGACGAAGAAGTTTTGGGTATTTTATTAGCCAAAGACTTATTGGGCTTGGTGTTAGAGCAAAATACGGATCACTTCCGCATTAAAGAGATTCTGCGCCCAGTCACCTTTGTACCAGAAAGCAAACGCTTAAATGTTTTGCTCAAAGAATTCCGTGCCACGCGTAATCACATGGCCATCGTTATAGATGAATACGGCGGTATCGCAGGTCTGGTGACCATTGAAGACGTGTTAGAGCAAATCGTAGGTGAAATCGAAGACGAGCACGACTTTGATGAAGAAGACAGCTTTATTAAACAAGTGGACGATGACACCTTCATGGTGAAAGCGCTCACCCCCATCGAAGACTTTAATGACAGCTTCGGCACTAAGTTTGAAGATTTCGAATTCGATACCATTGGCGGAATCGTCATGGGTAAATTTGGCCGTTTACCAGAATGCGATGAAAGCATTTTAATTAGCGATTATGAATTCAAAGTGGTGAACGGCAACAACCGTCAGATTCATTTACTGCAAGTAACCAAACATCAAAAAGTAGAAGAAGAATAATCCCTATGGGTTTTGATACAAAATGGATGACTGGCCCAGGATATCTGGGCCATTTTTTTGCATTGATCGCGGGCGCGTTACTCCCTTTTAGTTTTGCCCCTTATAATTTTTGGCCTGTCCAAATCCTCTCCATTGCATTTATTTATGTTGCACTGAAATCACTTACGCCCAAGCAAGCACTATGGCGCGGCTGGTGGTACGGCTTAGGTGTGTTTGCTTCAGGCGTAAGCTGGGTGTATGTAAGCATCCATGTGTATAGCCATACACCTATGGTATTGGCTTTTTTAATGACGCTATTTTTTGTGGCTGGGCTGGCATGGTTTTTTGCCCTCATGACTTACAGTTTTCAAAAATGGTTTAGCCAAAAGACACTGCCTTTATTAGGTTTTGCCATTATTTGGACGTTGTTCGAATGGCTACGCAGCTGGTTCTTGGGTGGCTTCCCTTGGTTGTATTTAGGCGATGCTCACATTGATTCTTGGCTTGCAGGCTTTGCCCCTGTGTTTGGCGTTTACGGCATGGGCTTCATTCTGGTTTTAAGCAGTACTTTACTTATGGATTGGCAATGGAAACAAGCTTACCGCCCTGGTATCGCACTACTTGTTAGCCCTTGGCTAATTGGTCTCGCCCTTACTCCCATCCAGTGGACAACTCCAGCAGAAAACGGCGAGATTGAAGTGGCTGCTATTCAGGGCAACATCGCGCAAGAGCGTAAATGGTTACCCGAAGAAATTTACCCAACTTTAGAAAAATACCGTGTCGCCAGCGAAGAAAATTGGCAAGCGGATGTCATCTTATGGCCTGAAACCGCAATTACGGTTTTACATCATCAAGCCAAAGAGTATTTAAAATATTTAAACGAGCAGGGTAAAAAACACCAAAGCTCTGTCATTACGGGTATTCCTTATCAACAAGGGCAAGAAGAAGTTCACCCGGGTGCCTATCACAACAGCATTTTAGCGTTAGGTGAGAGCAGCGGCTTGTATCACAAACAAAAGCTAGTGCCCTTTGGCGAGTATGTGCCTCTGCCGCAAAGCTGGCGCGGGCTGTTAGGTTTTTTCAATATTCCTATGTCGGACTTTTTACCAGGGGAATCTGATCAAGCACCACTTCAAGTTGCCAATGACGATCTACAGTATCAAATAGCTCCATTTATTTGCTATGACATTGTTTACCCAGATCACGTAGCGGGCTTTGCAAAAGACACCGGATTATTGGTGACCATCAGTAACGATGCATGGTTTGGACACAGCATTGGACCGCTGCAACATTTTGATATTGCGCGTATGCGCGCATTAGAAAATGGCCGTTATTTATTGCGCAGTACCAACACAGGTATCACAGCGTTAATCAACCACAAAGGCCAAGTGGTTGAACGACTCCCACAATTTGAATACGGCATTCTAAAAGCACAGGCACAAGTCATGACAGGCAATACCCCATTTAATATTTGGGGCAGTTGGCCAGTACTCATTTTATGTTTTGGCGGATTAGCCATGCTGTTGTTGCGCGAGAGCCGATATTGGCCTTCCACCAATTCTCAACAAACCCAATAAAAAAACGGCCACATTTGTGGCCGTTTTTTTATGTATTCACTTTTTAGGATTAAGCGAGCGCTAAGCGCACGATCTCGTTGCGGTTATGCAGAGCGTCTAACTTGTTAGGGAATAACTGAATATCATTTGGCGTGATTAAAATGGCTTTATCATCTGCTAAGCCTACAAAGCCTGCACTAAACTCCTGAACAAATCCCACATCGCTGGCACTTAATGTTTTGCTACTCGGGATATCCACCATGGCCTTTAAACCATTGCCCAACGGGTCATTTATGGATTTCGCATCTTTATACAACGCCATGAAATGGGCTTGAACAACCAACACAAAACCATTGCGAAAGGTTAACCATTGGCTTGCGCCATTTTCACCATCGGCGAAATATTCACAACGAACAATAATGTCTGAATTGCCTTCGATAACCATACACGCCCCCAAATAAATGGCGATTATACCTCAAGCCCTCGCTTAAGGCATGGTAGCAATGTAATCCGCCAGCGGTTCGATTTCACTGACATCCACCGCTTTCATGATATTCACCATAGGAGATTTTGCGCGTGACGCTTTACCGGCTTTAAAGCCCTTTAATGTCTTAAGTAAGAACGCTTTCTTTTGTCCGGCAAGTCTTGGCAACTCATGGTTACCACGGCCATCCGCACCGTGACAAGCAAAGCACAAACTTTCATATTTGGCTTTACCCTTGGCTGAGGTAGTCACCCCTTCTTGTGGACGTACCGCTTGAGATGAAAAATACAAACTCATGTTAATTTTTTCTTCATCGCTCAAGGATCGAGCAAGCTGTTGCATCACGTAACTCTTGCGATCACCGGAGGCAAACAATTGAAACTGTGTCAGCAAGTATTCGGTATTTTGCGAGGCTAGGTTTGGAATATCCGGTTTCACACTGTTGCCATCTTTACCATGACAATAACCGCATAACATAGAGCGCTCTTTGCCCGCTTCTAACGCAATTTGGTAATCCACCTGATTACCTTTGATCTTATGCATCTGCTGAATAATCTGGCTCGCATCTTCCGCCCACGCGCTGGCCTGAAACACACACGCCAATATGACACATACTCGAATCAAACCCATATTCACTCACCCGATTAAAAAGCTAGGCAAAATATCGAGCTGGCGTACCAATTACAATATCCCATGTGAACAGAAGATAGATAACTATGAAAAACCCTGACCTCCATCAATCGCCAGTATGAATATCCATCAATTCAGCCTGCATTCCCATACCCAGCTCGACTCAAGATTGACCATGGAAACCTGTGCTAACGCCCGAGTCTAGGGTATGATACGGGCCTTTATTTATTCAGCGAATTGACCAGATCGATCCTATGCAAGATCAATATATTCCCAGCGAAATCGAATCCTCCGTTCAGCAGTTTTGGGCTGAAAACAAAGTCTTTAAAGCAGTGGTGGATAGCAACCGCGAAAAGTTCTACTGCCTATCCATGTTCCCGTACCCATCAGGCCGTCTGCATATGGGTCACGTGCGTAACTACACCATTGGCGATGTGATCTCTCGCTACCAGCGTATGCAAGGCAAAAACGTCATGCAGCCTATGGGCTGGGATGCATTCGGTTTACCGGCTGAAAACGCGGCCATCAAGAACAACACCGCCCCTGGCAAATGGACCGACGAGAACATCGCTTACATGAAGGGCCAATTGAACAGCCTAGGTTTTGGCTATGACTGGGATCGCGAACTGGCTACCTGTAAACCTGAATACTA
>JABXIK010000086.1 GCA_013373125.1 Gammaproteobacteria bacterium
ATTGGCGTATGTTCTTGATTTTTATCGCTATTAATAGGCTTAGGGGCAGTTTTGCTGACGGCCATGGGACTGCTCTTATATGACAAAATTTGGGGTAGAAAGCGTTCAATTGTACGGTAAATACACCATGGGAGTAAGGCTTGAATTGGACTGGGTTCTGTGGTGGTTCGAGAGGCGCGGGAGTCTCCTATTTACCTGTAACGTAGTTCTCTTAGTTGGAGTAGTAATAAGTGGAGAATCAAGTACTCTGACCCTTTGATTCACCCCTTGATTCCTTGATTCCTTGATTCGAATAGTAATTAAATATGGCGCATATTAGACAGTATCTATTTCTATTGATTATTTCTCTGTTTTTATTCTTGGGACTTATAAATAGAGATTCTGCTTACTTAAGTGGTAGATCAATTAAATTTGAAGAAAACTCTATCTTATTTTTTATAGAGCTTTTTTTTATATTATTGATTTTTGGTTATTCGATTTTTGGTGTTGTTAAACATAGAAATAAAAAGAAATAAGGACAGGAATTAGAGAGACAGTCATAAGTACTCTGACCCCCTTGATTGCTAAAGGAAAGCATACGAGGATTAACCAGTGAATAAATTGTCTGAATTAAATGATCAAGGGGTCAGAGTACTTGATAACGGATCAAGGGGTCAGAGTACTTGATTACAAAACCCAGAAACAAGAAAAACCACTTACGCTCTACGGCCTAAGTGGTTTTTTTATGAATCACGATTTTAAATTATGCTTGGCAAAGCAAGTTTAACGGATCAAGGGGTCAGAGTACTTGATTACAAAACCCAGATACAAAAAACCACTTACGCCCTAAGGCCTAAGTGGTTTTTTATGGATCACGATTTTAAATTAAGCTTGGCAAAGCAAGGTTAAAAAGGCTTTGGATTCGTTGCGGTCGGTGAATTCAAATAATTGTGAGCCGCTTTGGTCTTTTACGACCACTTTTAGCTTGTTGACGGCAATGGAAATAACCGGTTTTTTAATTGAATAATGCTGACCTTGATGTGTATAAGGCATAGTAAATAAACTCTTCTATTGTGCGCAAAAGGCGCTTTCTAAGTAAGAGCTGGATTATTGTTGTAAGGATTTTTACAAATTACGATTTGATTCTTGAGTACATACCGTTCGGCTCAAGAAAATGACAATAAGTTAGCTCTGTTGTTTTTGTCGTGCTGTCTAACTGAGAGGGGATAGGCAAAACACAAATTACCCTTGGGTAATCAGTTAAATAAACTAGATGGGGATAATTAACGGTGTGGATAGTAAGGGCTGTTGATTAAAATGTAAACATCTATTTTGCGTTATTTTTGTACGGGCGAAAATTGTGACCTATGGCGTATGTCGCTTTGATGGGGGGGTACGAGGATAGGCGACACGGTGGGCGCCCAATTACGTTCTTGTTCTTTGATTTAACTATCTACCTAAATCAACTTAGTTTTAATCCATACTTCTGGAGCGGCTTTTAAGGCTTTCGCTTCGCTTGAGTTATTTTTAACAGTTCCTTAATTTTTACCTAATGTGTTTACGCGGGTCAGTTTAACCTAAGTGTCAGATTTCATTGAGTTTTTTTCGGTACAAAAAAGCTATCGCTTTGTTAGTTAAAATTTATTGGCGGGGTATGAGTTACACGACTAAAACTATTAGACGGCGAAGTGATCCATTTTCTCACAAATAAGGAGTAACTCTCATGGCCGACGCAGGTAAATGTCCGTTTAATCACACCGCAGGTGAAGGCACGCGCAATCCTGATTGGTGGCCTAACCAATTGAATTTAAAGATACTTCATCAGCAATCCGAAAAATCCAATCCAATGGGCGAGTCGTTTGACTACGCCAAAGAGTTCTCCTCTCTCGATTTAGAAGCCGTGCGTAAAGATTTGTACGCGCTAATGACCGACTCTCAAGAGTGGTGGCCAGCAGACTATGGTCATTACGGTCCGCTGTTTATTCGTATGGCTTGGCACAGCGCGGGGACCTATCGTACTGGCGATGGTCGCGGTGGTGCCGGTACTGGTATGCAGCGTTTTGCGCCCCTGAACAGTTGGCCTGATAACGGTAACCTAGATAAGGCCCGTCGTTTATTGTGGCCTATCAAACAAAAATATGGCCGTAAACTGTCTTGGGCCGACTTAATGATCCTAGCTGGTAATGCGGCGCTTGAATCTATGGGCTTTAAGACCTTTGGGTTTGGTGGTGGTCGTGAAGATCGTTGGGAGCCAGAAGAAGATGTGTACTGGGGGGCAGAAAAAGAATGGCTGGCCACCAGTGATAAAGCCAACAGTCGCTACAGTGGCAAGCGCGATTTGGAAAATCCATTGGCGGCAGTACAAATGGGTTTGATCTATGTGAACCCAGAGGGCCCAGATGGTAACCCTGATCCTTTGGCATCCGCCAAAGACATACGCGAAACCTTTGCGCGCATGGCCATGGATGATTACGAAACCGTGGCGTTAACCGCAGGTGGCCACACCTTTGGTAAAGCCCATGGTGCAGGTGATGCGGCCAACGTGGGCCCAGAGCCAGAAGCGGCGGGCATTGCCGAGCAAGGTTTTGGTTGGATGAGCACCCATGGCAGTGGTAAAGGTCGTGACACCATCACCAGTGGCATTGAAGGGGCGTGGACAGCCAACCCAACCAAATGGGATATGGGCTACTTTGATGTGCTATTAGGTTACGAGTGGGAGCTAAGTAAGAGCCCAGCCGGTGCTAACCAATGGGTGCCAAAAGGCTTGGCGGATAAAGATCATGCACCGGATCCAGAGGATAGTTCGAAAAAAGTGGGCATCATGATGACCACTGCCGATATGGCCATGCGTGAAGACCCTGAATACCGTAAGATTTCTGAGCACTTCCATAAGAATCCAGAGGAATTTGCGGATGCCTTTGCTAGAGCTTGGTTCAAGTTAACCCACAGGGATATGGGTCCTCGCGCCCGTTACCTAGGTTCATTGGTGCCAAAAGAAGAGTTGTTATGGCAAGACCCATTACCGGCGGCATCGGGCAAGCTAAGCGATAAAGAAGTGGATGCGCTTAAAGCGAAGATTCGTGAATCTGGTTTGAGTGTGTCGCAACTAGTCGGTACCGCTTGGGCATCAGCGTCGACTTTCCGTGGATCCGACATGCGCGGTGGCGCCAATGGAGCCCGCATTCGTTTGGCTCCACAAAAAGATTGGGCGGTGAATCAACCTAAACAATTGGCGAGTGTTTTGAGTACCTTAGAAGGGATTCAAAAAGCCGCAGGTAGTGTATCCATGGCGGACTTAATTGTGCTGGCGGGTAACGTGGGCGTGGAAATGGCCGCGAAAAAAGCAGGCCATGACATTGCTATTCCATTTACGCCTGGGCGTGTGGATGCCACTCAAGAGCAAACCGATGTGGAATCATTTGCGGTGTTAGAACCCATTGCCGATGGCTTCCGTAATTACTTAAAAGGCAAATACACGATACCGGCTGAACATTTGTTGGTGGATAAGGCCCAGTTACTGACGTTGACGGCACCAGAGATGACGGCCTTGATGGGTGGCCTGCGCGTCTTGAATGTGAACACGGATCAATCCTCCCATGGGGTGTTGACGGATAAACCGGAAACCTTGAGCACGGATTTCTTCAAAAACTTATTGGATATGAGTACTCAATGGGTGCCCAAATCAAAAGAGGAAGACGTGTTTGAAGGAAAAGACCGCGCCAGTGGTAAAGTGAAATGGACAGGCACTCGTGTGGACTTGGTGTTTGGTTCGAACTCGCAGTTGCGCGCCCTTGCAGAAGTGTACGCGTGCGATGATTCGGAAGAACAATTCATCCAAGATTTCATCGCTGTTTGGACCAAGGTGATGAACTTAGACCGCTTTGATGTGGCTTAAGTTGAGTATTCACATGTAATGATGTCCTAAAGAAAACCACGCTGAGAAGCGTGGTTTTCTTATGGGGCTTTATTTAGCTTTGTAAAAATGGGATAGGGCTTCCATGACGGCCAGAGAGGTTTTGGCGTCGATGGTTTGTTCTGGTAGTGCTCTGGCCGAATTATCCAGTACTTCGTAATGGCCGGTTTGATAAGTTACTACTTGATAATTTGGTTCAATGACAGCGTAATTCACATAGCTACCAGCGATGCTCCAAGATGCTCGCTCTGTCTCTAGTAAATGGTGACCTAGACTGTAATCCTGTGCGGGAGATTGTGTTTGGAACAGGTCTTCCATCAAGGTTACGCTGATATCACTGTGTGTCGTTCTATGTGCGTATATGGCTTTTGGTTTGCCGGGCCAATGAATGGCGAGTGGTACATGCACTTGAGCAGGGGTGAAGTTACTGCCGTGTCCCCAGTAGTTTAAACCATTGTCATTAAACTCTTGTCCGTGGTCGCTGGTAATGATGACAATAGTGTTTTCTAGTAGTTGCTGTTGTTTTAATTGCGCCAGTACTTTGCCTAATTGTTTGTCTACTTGATAGGCCGCATTTTTATACAAATTAAAATAGGGGCCTGCATCAAAGTCACTGTTCAGAGATAAGTGATCGACACGTTTCCACGCGGGTTGAAATGGTTTTTCGGCGTCATCTGGTGTGGAAAAACCATGAATGCCATCGTAAAACAGGAAACCAAAAAATGGCGATTGATGTGTGTTTGTTGCTTGCCTTTGTTTGATAAAGTTCAGAAAGTCTTGCGTGATTTTTTCATCTCGCTGCCAAGGGGTATCACCTTCTGTGGTAAGAGGGAAGTTTTCTACATTTGCAAAGACCGTTCGATCAAATGCCGGTTGAGTCAAAGGCGCCGCCGCATGAATGCTCATGTCATAAGCGTACTTTTGCAAGGTGTCCATTAATACTGGTGCGGTTTGACTGGAAGAAAATGCATCCCAGTATGTGCCTGGAATACCGTAAAATAAATTAAAGACTCCTGTGCGAGTTGAATTGCCCCCACTGATGTGTTGGTTAAAGGTTTGGGTGTTTTGACCTTGACTAAAAGCCCAGTAATTGGGCATGACGTCCGGGTCAAGAATATCAAATCGTGCGGAGTCTAGTATCACAAGCAGAATATTCAATTTAGGATTTGGCTCCGCCGTTATTAATTCGCTTTTTGGGTATACCACACTGCGTGAAGTGGGGAGTTTGAATTCGTGACGATTTTCTCGAATGGATTCTGCATCTAAGAAACCACTGCTTAATAAGGCTTCTTTAGCGGTGGCAGGGGAATACATAGGCACATGACGAACTAACGCTGTGATACGTTGATCGTATTGCGCATCTGCCCATAAGTGCAAAACATTACTGCCTAGTAAGCAGGCAAAAAATACGGCAAGGTACTTAGACTTATGCTTGCTAATCAGTGGGTGGTGGGAATTCTGCCATAGCCAATTGCTTACTTTACGGAATACAAGATAAATACCGGTTAATGATCCTGCAATAATTCCCCAAGTTACCCAGGATAAATCAATGATTTGACTTCCCCCTTGAATGAGCATTTCTAATACGAAGCCTGTTATGTGGAAACGATATTGTGCATAAACGAAAGTGTCCGCAATGAGAAGGACGGTGCCCACAGTTGCGCTTAAGATGCTAATGAAGCGAAGAGATGAATGCAGCCTCGGTGTGAGCAATCCTATGGGCAGGATTACCAATAGCAAAAAGAGTAATGCCATTAATGTAAAGTGGCTAAATAATCCGGTGCTAATAAATAACATGGCCTTCGCACTGCTAATATCTGGCATGTACTGAATGAAACGTGTGGCGATCAGTGTTAGTACAATCCCTGTGATGGCACTAAATGCGACTCCCCAGTTAACAATCCTTCTTCTTTCGCTCATGAGATTCCTAGACATGAAAATGTGACAATTTAATGAAGTGGCGTAGTTTAATGTGATTTTTATCAAGGGTCATGGAGTTTAAGCGGGTTATTTAAAACACTTTGTTCCCTGTCACCATTAACGGGGCTGCTTATTGCTTGATTTTTATCCAAGAGGATGTTTTGAGGAATGGGTTAACCTATAAAAAATCGATCTAAATTAATTCTTGCGAAAAATAATCCATGTGTTTAAATACTGGTTATATTTACAGTAATTTAAAAATCCTGCCTCACAGAGCAAAACGGATAATCATAATAAGGTGACCAAAAAAATGGATCAAAATCGCCAAAAAGCACTAGACGCCGCCCTAAGCCAAATCGAACGTCAATTCGGTAAAGGCGCCATCATGAAAATGGGTGAGCAGCCCCGTGAAGCCATCCCTGCTGTATCTACCGGCTCACTGTCTTTAGACATTGCATTGGGCATAGGCGGTTTGCCGTATGGTCGTATTATTGAGATCTATGGTCCTGAATCCTCTGGTAAAACCACTTTGTGCTTGAGCACCATGGCGCAAGCGCAAAAACAAGGTAAAACAGTAGCGATCGTGGATGCGGAACATGCACTTGATCCGTTATATGCAGAAAAATTAGGTGTAGATTTGGACAGCCTATTAGTTTCTCAGCCGGATACTGGTGAGCAAGCTCTTGAAATTGTAGACAGCTTAGTGCGCTCTGGCGCGGTAGATGTTGTGGTGGTTGACTCGGTTGCAGCGTTAACACCAAAAGCAGAAATTGAAGGGGATATGGGTGATCACCATGTGGGCCTTCAAGCCCGTTTGATGTCACAAGCGCTGCGTAAGCTGACGGCTAATGTGAAAAACGCTAACTGCATGGTCATTTTCATTAACCAAATTCGTATGAAAATTGGTGTGATGTTTGGTAACCCTGAAACTACAACCGGTGGTAACGCGTTGAAATTCTATTCGTCTGTACGTTTGGATATTCGTCGTACTGGTTCGGTTAAAAATGGCGACGAAGTGACCGGTAACGAAACCCGAGTGAAAGTGGTTAAAAACAAGGTGTCTCCACCTTTTAAACAAGCGGAATTCCAAATCATGTACAACCAAGGCATTAACCGTGGTGCCGAGATTATTGATCTAGGTGTGAAACTTGGGCTGGTGGATAAAGCAGGTGCTTGGTACGCCTATAAGGGTGACAAGATTGGTCAAGGTAAAGCCAATGCCTGTACCTATTTGTTAGAAAACCCAGAAGTTCAAGCAGAAATTGAAGCGCAAATTCGTACAGAGCTATTATCGGTTGTTGATCCTAAAGCGGTTGCTGAAGCGGAAACCGAAGTAGAAGCAGAGGGCGAAGAAGCTTAATTCGCTTCTATGTTAAAAAGGCCAGCTTAGCTGGCCTTTTTTATGGCAATCGATACCAGTGCGGCAAGTGGATATGTTCGAGACTAGAGAGAAAAGCCAAAAAGCCTTATTAGATGAAAAAGGCTTGCGCCACAAAATTATCGAATTACTGGCACGGCGAGAATACAGTTATGGCGAATTGGAGCAAAAGTTATTACCCAGTGCTCAGGATGAAGCCATTTTGTATAAGGTCTTAGACTGGATGGTGGAAATGGGCTTGCAAAGCGATGCACGTTTCACCGAAATGTTCATTCGTAGTAAATATCTAAGCGGTTATGGACCTGTTCGTATCCGCATGGAGCTCAAGCAAAAACACATATCTTCTGATCTGACTGAAATGACATTTGAAGTCATGCATGAGGAATTAGACTGGTTGCAGGAGGTTGATAGGTTAATAGATAAAAAATCCAAGAATTTAGATATGAGCGATATAAAGCATAAAAATAAGTTGATGGGTTTCCTACAGCGCAGGGGATTTACTCTTGATCAAATATATTCAGGGCTTGATCATCAAGACAGCAAAGACAATATTGAATAGCTCGAACAAACTGTCCTAGAAATTGACTTGATTTTAGCGTTAATGGGTTCATTATTAAGCATAGATAAGCAAAAAGTGATACTTAGATGAATTACTTGCTGTATGCCCTAATGTGTATCGCATTGGGTTTGGTAACCTACAATGAGCAGTCAATCCAAAATGTATTGGTGGAAGCCAATGCCATTTATTTGGATGCTGATAGCAACATACCAAATGGTGATGATGCTGCAAGCGATGTTGATTGCGTGCTGGTGTCACTTGAATTGCCCTTTATGTCAGCTGAGCAATCTCAGCAATTACAACCTGCGACACAATATTTAGATTTTCAACCTGCATTATTCGAAGCCGTCCGCGCACCACCAGCATTTTCTTAATTTCCGTTTTACATTTTATTTTAATTATTACTCATTTATAACTAATGAGCGGAAGGTTATGGTTATGCAAAAGTTACATTTAAATGAAGTTAGTCATGTTTCGTTATTAACACATCCTGAGCAGCAAGAAGCGATTACATTAGAATCGGCTGCAACTTTGTTTTTTACCGATTTTGAACAAGTAGAACCTCAAGTTATTGATGCTGCGACCAGTGCCGATTTGGCTCGGTTATTAATGTTAAAAGCGCACGTGAAATTAAAATTGGTGGTTGATCAAGACAATCAATTCTTGGGTGTGATCAGTCTTGATGATATCAGCGCACAAAATATTACGGTGCATACAGGTAAAGAAATGAAGCGTGAAAATATTTTGGTTGCAGATTTAATGACGCCAAAGCACAAAATCAAAGCATTTGATTTTAATGAGATAAAACGATCGAATATTGAGAATATTATCCATGCATTAAAAGACAGTGGGCTACAACATTGCTTGGTTGTGGATAGTGATACGCAGAAAATTCGAGGGGTATTTTCTGCAAGTGATATTTCCCGAAAATTGGGATTGCCTATCAATATTCAACAGACATCTAATTTTTATAAAGTCTTTTCAAGTATTGCCTCATAGAAAAAAGGCCAGTGCAGTGCACTGGCCTTTTTTGTTAATGAAGCTTTAAGCGAGGACGAATAATTTTGTTAATGCGTCCAGATAAGCTCATTAAAGCGGTTTTGAAGTATCCGTGTAATGCCACCTGATGTAATCGATATAGTGATACATAAACAATACGTGCAATTTTGCCTTCAACCATCATGCTGCCGCTGCCTAGGTTGCCCATAAGGCTACCCACTGTGCTATAGCGGCTTAAGTTAACTAATGAGCCTTTATCTTTATATACATAATTTTTAAGTGAGCGTGCTTCACTCTTGCGCACTAGGTTTTTATAAACATGGTAAGCCTGTTGGTGTGCGGCTTGTGCACGGGGAGGTACAGGTGTGCCATCCTTTTGCAGCATGAATGAGCAATCGCCGATTGCAAAAATATTATCGTCGCGAGTAGTTTGCAGTGTAGGTTTTACAACGATTTGGTTGACGCGATTGGTTTCTAAACCACCTAGCTCTTTCATCCAATTAGGGGCTTTGACACCGGCAGCCCAGATTTTCAACTCAGCTGGGATTAACATGTCATCATTAGTAAGAAAGCCTGACTCGTTGACTTCTTTAATAAATGTGTTGGTTCTCACTTTGATATTGAGTTTTTCTAGTTCACGATGAGCCGCTGTTGAAATGCGCGGCGGTAATGCCGGTAAAATACGATCACCAGCTTCAATAATACTAACTTGTAGTTGATCCTTGCCCAGTTTATCAAGACCGTAGGCGGATAATTCTGAAGCAGTGTTGTGAAGTTCGGCTGCAAGCTCAACACCAGTCGCACCAGCACCAACAATTGCAATGTTTAACTGGTAATTGCCTTTTTGTGTGGCGGTGTTGTTGGCTTTTAAATAAGTATTTAAAAGTTTTTGATGGAATTTATCTGCTTGTGCACGGCTGTCTAAGAATGAGCAAAACTCTTTTGCTCCAGGTGTTCCAAAATCATTGGTTTGAGAACCAATGGCAAGAATTAAGGTGTCATATTTCAAACGACGCTCAGGCAGGACTTCGAATTGGTTTTCATCCAAAATCGGAGCTAGGATAATTTCTTTTTTATCTCGGTCTAGGTTATTCATACGACCGATATGAAAATTGAAATAGTGGTTGTAGGCTTGTGCGCGATAACTTAGCTCATCGATACCGCTATCGAGTGAGCCGGTTGCGACTTCATGTAATAGTGGTTTCCATAAGTGAGTATTATTCGCATCGACGAGATGAATATTGGCTCGATTTTTCTTGCCAAAAGTGTCGCCTAATTTTGTAGCTAACTCTAGACCGCCAGCGCCTCCACCGACAATTACAATGTTTTTCATGATTAAGTCCAAAATAAAATAGTTCTAGAATGAACCCAAGCTTAGACTCATTCTAGAAATATCTTGGCAGTCACATCTTAAAGTGATTCGCGGGTTGAATATTATAAACCATGGCCAATATTAAACAAATATGACCAAAGGGATAGATCATTTAGCGAAGTAAATTAGTAACAAACTAACTGTTGCAAAAATGAAGAGTGAATAAAGCACGCTGTGATGGGATTGTTTTGCAGTTGGTGCCGGTGTCCAAAGTTGCTTCATTGCTTCTAATCTTTCTAAATCTTGAGTTTTTAATTTAGCAATGCAGTAGCGGTCATGGGTGAATTGAATTTTGACTGTGGTTTTCTCGTCAGTAGATGCTTGGATTTCATAATCCATGACTTCATCAGGACCAATGCAGTAAGCGTCAAATCGATTAAACGCTTGAAAATGGCTTAGAACGGGAATGTTATCGATGATTTTGAACTGCCATTGACCGCAGCCAAAGTGTCCTGAGGTTATTTCGATCAAGGAATAATCCCAATGATCAGGGCGCTACAAATTAGGCATAGCAATGTTGCAATTGCTTTAGTTGTGACACGAAATGCCCTGCCTTTTTGAGCGAATTTTAAATGCCATTGATACCAAGGTTCATTCGCAAATGGGCCTACGCCAATGGCAATCATAAGAGTGATCACACTAAAAACCAGAATGATGGCAGCAAAAGCGGTCATGTTACATGTCCGTAGGAATGGCAACTTGGACTTTACCACCGATAATCTTGTCTTCTTTATCGGTGAATATTTCCCCTTTTACCGAGGTGCCGGACTTTTCTTTATTTTGGAAAAGGTTAGGTAGTAGGGCTTCTGGGGAAATATCCGTCGGTTCACCATTTGCTACATTGAGGGTTTCTTCCAGTTGAGGTTCAAAGCGTAATTCGACTTTTTCGTTGGGTAATAACGCTTTTAACTCTTCATCTAACTCATCTGTGGCTTTGGGGTTGCTGCTTAGGGATGAGAAGAATTCAGCCGTGCCTTGGAATAACTCCAGGGTTTGCTGCCCCCATTCATTTAAGGCGTCGTCTTCGTTAGATGACTGATACAGTTGAAAGCTAGCTAATCCAGCAATGATGATGGCAAGGGTAATAAAAAACGTTTTCACGGGAATAAAAATGGCCTACATAAATATGTAGGCCATTATGAGCGCTGCAATACACTGTTTCAATACTCAAAGTGTCACCAAGTGTGACAGTGAGAATTGGGTTTAGTTAAACGCTTGCCCTGGTTGAATGCCCACTGCTTTCAAAATCTTAGCTAAAGGACAGAAACCGGTGAATGCAGCTTGAAACATGTTCACACCCACAAACGCTGTAAACCATAGCCAGTTGATGTGATGCACTTGAGAAAGAGCAAGGCTGGCAAGGATAAAGGCACCTGCGATGGCAAATACGATACGATCAATAGACATGATACTTCCCTCTTTGTTAGATTATTCTAAATTAGATTAATCTAATATATATAGCAAGTAATTTTTTGTATCCATTAAAGGGGTGTTTATTGATGGGCGAATGCCTGCTAGCTCTCGTCTGGCGTAATGTTTGTCGTTATAATACGGCCCTTTATTTTGATAATTCGCGCCCAGTATCCCCAAAATAGGCGCCCTTGATGGACGAAGTATGAAAACCGCAGAAATTAGACAGGCATTTCTAGACTACTTTGCAAGTAAACAGCATGAAGTGGTGGCCAGTAGCTCTTTGATTCCTGGTAATGACCCTACCTTAATGTTCACCAATGCGGGCATGAACCAATTTAAAGATCTGTTCTTAGGTTTGGAGTCCCGCTCTTACACCCGTGCTACAACGGCCCAACGCTGTGTGCGTGCTGGCGGTAAGCACAACGACCTTGAAAATGTGGGTTACACCGCGCGTCACCATACTTTCTTCGAGATGTTGGGTAATTTCAGTTTTGGTGATTACTTTAAGCAAGATGCCATCAAGTTTGCGTGGGAGTTCTTGACCAGCAAAGAATGGTTGGGTCTGCCTGAAGAAAAACTATTGGTCACCGTGTATGCCGATGATGATGAAGCCTATGACATCTGGCACAAAGACATGGGGTTGGCGGCGGATAAAATCATTCGCATCGGTGACAACAAGGGCGAAAAGTACGCGTCAGATAACTTCTGGCAAATGGGAGATACCGGTCCTTGCGGTCCATGTACTGAGATATTCTACGATCACGGTGAACACATTTGGGGTGGCAAACCGGGTACGCCGGAAGAAGATGGCGACCGCTTCATCGAAATCTGGAACAACGTATTCATGCAATACAACCGTCACGCCGACGGCACCATGGAGCCACTGCCTAAGCCATCTGTTGATACCGGCATGGGTCTTGAGCGTATTTCTGCCATCATGCAAGGCGTACACGCCAACTATGAAATTGATTTGTTCCAAGGCCTCATTAAATCCGCGGCTGAAGTAACGGGGGCCAAAGATTTAGACAGTAAGTCGCTGTTGGTGATTGCGGATCATATCCGTTCTTGTAGCTTCCTAATCAGTGACGGTGTAATGCCATCCAATGAAGGTCGTGGTTATGTACTGCGCCGTATCATTCGTCGTGCCTTACGTCATGGTCATATTCTTGGGGCGACGGATTTATTCTTCTACAAGCTTGTGCCTGCGTTAGTGAAAGAAATGGGCGAAGCCTATCCTGAGCTTGCAAAAAACCAAGCCCACGTTGAGAAAATCCTAAAACTAGAAGAAGAGCAGTTTGCTAAAACCCTTGATAACGGCATGAAGTTACTAGAGAGCGCTATTGGAGAGCTAAAAGTGGATACCATTCCAGGTGAGACGGTATTTAAATTGTACGATACCTATGGTTTCCCTGTGGATTTAACCGCAGATATTGCTCGCGAGAAAAACCTAAAAGTAGACGAAGCAGGTTTTGAAGCTTGTATGGAAGAGCAAAAATCCAAAGCGCGTGCCGCGTCTAACTTTAAAGTGGATTACACAGATACATTAAATCTTGAAGGCGAAACCGACTTCACGGGTTACGACAACTTGTTAGACCAAGGCAAAATTATTGCGCTATTCAAAGATGGTCAGCAAGTGAACAGCTTAAACGCAGGTGAAGCCGGTATGGTTGTGTTGGATAGCACGCCTTTCTACGGTGAATCTGGTGGTCAGGTAGGTGATACTGGTTTGCTTTCGGGCAATGGCATGGAATTCATCGTGACCGATACCACGAAAGAACAGAAAAACCATTTGCATCACGGTGAAGTGAAAAGCGGCACTTTAAATGTAGGTGATACCCTAAGCGCCAATGTGGATGAAACCAAGCGCCAGCAAACGGCGATACACCATTCAGCTACTCACCTTTTACATGCGGCATTGCGCGATGTATTAGGCGATCACGTACAGCAAAAAGGTTCTCTATGTACTTATGATCGTTTGCGTTTTGACTTCGCGCATTTTGAAGCCATGACCGCAGAAGAGCTAAGCCAAGTAGAGCAAATTGTTAACCAACAAATTCGTAACAATACACCTGTAAACACAGAGTTGATGGCCATTGAAGCAGCCAAAGAAAAAGGTGCTATGGCATTGTTTGGTGAAAAATACGATGACGAAGTGCGTGTATTAAGCATGGGTAGCGATAATTTCTCTGTGGAATTATGTGGTGGTACCCACGCTAAGCGCACCGGCGACATTGGTTTCTTAAAAGTGGTGAGCGAAAGCGGTATTGCGGCAGGCGTGCGTCGTGTTGAAGCGGTAGTCGGTCAGGCAGCGTTTGAATATATCCATAATATGGAAGCCACCATTAACTCGATTGCTGCGCAGGTTAAATCCAACCGTGAAGCGGTATTGGAAAAAGTAGAAGCGGCGATCAGCAAAAACCGTCAGCTAGAAAAAGACGTGCAGCAGCTTAAAGCTAAGTTGGCTTCTGGTGCGGGTACGGATCTAGCGGCTGGTGCTAAGCAGATCAATGGCGTGAATGTATTAGCCGCACAATTGGACGGTGCGGATGTACCGGCCATGCGTGGCGCAATGGATCAGCTGAAAAACAAACTTCAGTCCGGTGTGATCTTGCTGGCCAGTAACGAAGGGGAGAAAGTGACCTTGATTGCTGGTGTCACTAAAGATTTGATCGGCAAAGTGAAAGCCGGTGACATCGTGAAAGAGATCGCCCCTTATGTGGATGGTCGTGGCGGCGGCAAGCCAGATATGGCACAAGCTGGTGGTAAGAAGCCGGAAGGTATCCCAGAAGCGCTGGCTGCCTTTGATCAGTGGGCTCAAGCAAACCTATAAGCACAACTCAGTCATAGATGTGATTTTTGCCATTTATGCCTGAACACTGAGTTTTAGCGGTTGAGACAGTTCCAAAACGGCGTCAATTAGTGTCTAATTGGCGCCCAATTTTTGTACCCTTTTTAGAAAGAGCCTGAAACCATGGCATTGTACGTACACAAATACGGCGGCACTTCGGTAGGAAGCGTAGAGCGAATCGAAGGCGTTGCTGAGAAAATCAAAAAATTCAAAGACGAAGGTCACGATGTGGTTGTGGCTGTTAGTGCTATGAGTGGTGAAACTAACCGCTTGATCGAATTGGCTAATGCCATTAGCGATCAGCCAACACCACGTGAAATGGACGTGCTCGTGAGCACAGGTGAACAAGTCACCATCGCGCTATTAAGCATGGCGTTGAATAAACGTGGCGTACCTGCGCGCTCTTACACAGGCTCGCAAGTGAAAATTCTAACGGATAGCGCGCACATGAAAGCGCGTATCCAAGACATTGATACGCAAAAAATCCGTGCCGATCTATCCGAAGGTCGTGTGGTGATCGTAGCTGGTTTCCAAGGCGTGGATGATGACGGCAATATCACGACCCTAGGTCGTGGTGGCTCTGACACCACAGGTGTGGCCTTGGCGGCAGCGCTACAAGCGGATGAATGTCACATTTATACCGATGTGGACGGCGTTTACACCACGGACCCTCGTGTGGTGGAAAAAGCACGTCGCATGGACAAGATTACCTTTGAAGAAATGCTTGAAATGGCCAGTCTCGGCTCGAAAGTATTGCAAATTCGTTCTGTGGAATTTGCCGGTAAATACAAAGTGCCACTGCGTGTATTGCACAGCAGTAAAGAAGGCAATGGCACCCTTATCACAATAGAGGATGATGAATCAGTGGAACAGCCAGTCATTTCCGGAATTGCATTCAACCGTGACGAAGCCAAATTAACCGTGCTTGGTGTGCCAGATATTCCTGGTGTGGCCTCTAAAATTTTAGGCCCAATTGGTGCGGCCAATATTGAAGTGGACATGATCGTGCAAAACGTTGCAGCGGATCAAACCACAGATTTCACCTTTACTGTGCACCGTAATGACTTTACGAAGGCAGAAGCAGTATTGCGTGAAGTGGCACAAAGCCTAGGCGCCCGTGAAGTGGTAGCGGCCAATAACATCGCTAAAGTATCTTTAGTGGGTGTTGGTATGCGCTCACACGCCGGTGTCGCCAGTAAGATGTTTGACGTGTTGGCGCAAGAAAACATCAACATTCAAATTATCTCTACTTCTGAAATTAAGATTTCTGTGGTCATCGCTGAGAAGTATCTGGAACTGGCTGTACGTGCATTGCACAGTGCATTCGATCTAGATGACGATGCCAAGTAAATAAGAAGAACGTCAAGGATTAGACAACTTCTTGCAAAAAATCGCGTTGGAATTCCATCGCACCCTAGGTACACGGCCAGTCAGCCTCAAATTTAGCGTTATCCATAACTAAATATTATGGAAAGGTTGAATATGAGGCTTTTAATTTTGCAAAGCTGGTCAATAATAAATCTTATGGATGCCCGAATCTCATGTTATTCGGGGATTAAAGTGGTTAGCTTACGCTGTGCTGGTCACATGTTCAGGAGAATGAAATGCTCATTTTAACGCGTCGAGTTGGTGAAACCCTTATGGTCGGTGATGAAGTTACCGTGACTGTATTAGGTGTTAAAGGCAATCAAGTACGTATCGGCGTGAACGCGCCAAAAGAAGTAGCGGTTCATCGCGAAGAAATTTATCAACGCATTCAAAAAGAAAAAGATCACCCAACAGAAGAGTGATTTTGCGCTAATGTGTTAATTTCATTGAAATTTTTTCTTTTAATTTCTCTATAAAGTGGTAACATACGCCGCGTGTTGGAGAGATGGCCGAGTGGCTGAAGGCGCACCCCTGCTAAGGGTGTATAGGAGAAATCTTATCGAGGGTTCGAATCCCTCTCTCTCCGCCACCACAAATTCTTTTTATTAATACCTTCGAGTAAAAATAAAAAGTGGCGAAAGTTGACTAATTAAATAGTTTAACTATAATTCGCCGCCCCATACGACGCGCTCGTAGCTCAGCTGGATAGAGTACCTGGCTACGAACCAGGCGGTCGGAGGTTCGAATCCTCCCGAGCGCGCCATTTTAAATCTTGTGTTTAAATGAGATTTAAAAAGTGGGACACAAGTTGTGGCTTAATCGCCTTGAAAAGATTTTTCAGTTTACGCGCTCGTAGCTCAGCTGGATAGAGTACCTGGCTACGAACCAGGCGGTCGGAGGTTCGAATCCTCCCGAGCGCGCCAGCTTTTAAAAAGCCTGCTAAATTAGCAGGCTTTTTTTATGCCCAAAATTTGTGATTCTAGCGAAAATGCGCTCGGGTAGGACGAGAACCTCTTGGTCGCTCTCGTGCATCCATGCACTTCGCGACATTAGTGCATCCTGCACGTCGTTCGATCGCCGAAGGCAAGACCGACGCAGTAGCCCGCAGGGGGCGCGAAGCGCAGTCCATCCTCCCGTCCGTTGTTTCAGACATTTCATGGTTGTGATGCGCGCCTTTGTTGTTTGCTAAGTTTGCCGCAAGTGCGTTTTCGTTGTTCTGATAATTATCTGCTTTGTTGGCTGCTGCATCTTCAAAGCCAGCACGGTTTCTTTTGTGGGGAAGTATCCCCACCCCCCTCTTTGCTCATCTTCACACCGCTCGGCTCTAATATATTCTCGAAACACTTTGGTTGTAGCGGTGCTCAGAAATCGCATATTGGTATCGATTCGAACTTGGTTTCCGTTGGTTCTGGGTCGACATGGATTTAAAGCCATAATTGTTGGTGCTGTGGGCCGAGTTTGTACATAATGAGATTTGATAACCTTGCAAGGAAGGGAAGCTTGCAAAGTCTGATGAATAAAATGTTAGTTTTACAATCATATTGAGAAATAGGAGGTGTTATTCATGAAATATTCAATTTTTTCAGAAAAGATAAATACTCTGGTGACAATTACATGCGGGTGCGAATTTAGGTGACCTGTGAATTGTCACCAATTTAGAAATTGATATTTGGTGACAAACTATGTTTAAAAAACTTGAAGAAATAAATTTACGTCCAAAAGTTTTTGGCGCTTATACAGCCGAATCATTATGGTCGGATAGTTATAGAGCCAAGCAAATGCTTGCTTTCCATCTGAACGAACATATTGATGTATCGTCTAGGAATCACAACTTCATAGATTCATCGGTACAATGGATGAAAAATGAGTTTGCGATTAGTAGCGGCTCTAGAATTTGTGATTTTGGTTGTGGGCCTGGGCTTTACACCTCTAGGTTTGCCAGCTTAGGGGCTGACGTGACAGGAATTGATTTCTCTGCTAGCTCCATTGAATACGCAATAAACAAGGCATCCGAATTAGGTTTAGATATTGAGTACATTAAAGCCAATTACTTAGATGTTAGTTTGCCAAAGCAGTACGACCTCATAACAATGATTATGTGTGATTTCTGTGCTCTTAGCCCCGAGCAGAGAAAGTTGCTTTTAGCTAAGTTTAGCGAGCTTCTTTCTTCCGCTGGAAAACTGATAATGGATGTGTATTCGACAAGTTCATTTGAGGCAAAAGAGGAGCTGGCAGCGTACGAAAGAAATCATTTGAATCATTTTTGGTATCAGGAAGACTATTACTGTTTCAGCAATACTTTCAAGTATGAAAAGGAAAAAGTGATTTTGGATAAGTACTCGTTATTTCCCCAATCTGGAGAATCTGAAGTTGTATACAACTGGCTACAGTGTTTCAGCTTAGATACTTTGAAACAGGAATTAGCAGGTGCTGGCTTAAAGGTGCAAGCCGTATACTCAGATGTCTGTGGAAATGACTACAACTCAAATTTAAGCGAGTTTGCTGTTGTAGTGGAAAAAAATACATAAAAACTAACAAAGCCACTCAGTAGGACGCAGCAAAGCTGCGCCTCTGCTGGCGGCGTTAGGTGTCTGAATGAGTATCGATGAAGAAGCTAAAGGAATTCTTACTGAGCTGCGGGAAAAAGTAGCTAAAAGCGACGATGGGGGGATTTACGGGGATCGATCTAAAGCACTTAAAGATATTGATTCTCTGTTGGCATCTCCATCTACAGAAGGTATGAAATTTCTGCTTTTACCCACCGCCAATCTCCAAGAATTATCACTGGAAAATGGATGGGGCCAAGAGTTCAATGCACTAGCTAGTAAACTAGAAAAATTATTGGGTATTTCGTAACGTGTTTTCTTCAGCTTCAAAAACTACACCTAACAAGTTGCTGTTGTCGCCGCTGCGCCGCTGCGCGGCTGGGACAGCCTACACGCCGCTTCGCTCTGTTTCGGCTGCCCCAAAGCAAAGCGTTATATCTAAAAAGGAATCGAGATTTGTTCGAATTTTTGAAGCGTAAAAAGAAAACCAAAGGTGGATCAACCATATTGGAATACGATCAGTCTAAAACAGATAAAGATATGATCGGTGTTCAAGTTGAACTGGACGAAAAGCTTCACAATTCACGAGAAGAAGTATTTGATCAGCTATTCGGTGAATGTGAATCTGTGAGTCACGAAATTATACCAATGCTGCCTCATATTGATGTGTTTATTTACAAGCCGGGATATCAAGGTCGAGAATTTTTTACTTTAGTTTCTTCTGGCATGAGCGATATGCCGATGACGTTACCAGACGGCATCTCAGACGAATATGAAAGAGCTGAGATAGTAATGTATGTAACTGAACCAAAAGATGAATATATAAACCTTATTCGTCATTTTGCTAGGTATCCGCATAAATATGAAACCTATTTCGCTAATAGCCATACCATACCTAATGGTCAACCAGCTGAACCATTTTTTGAGCAGAGCGTTCTCGATACCATTGCTTTCATTCCAACGATTGTGTCGCCCGACAACGAGTTCACAGACTTATTGTTCAAAAAATCAGGTGTTAATGTTCAGTTGTTGCATCTAACTCCAATAACCACGCCTGAGTGTGAGTTTAAGTTAGAGTACGGGATAGACGAGCTGTATGATCTTTTCGATGATAAAAATCATTCGTTTATTCTAGATGAGACTCGGGGTTCATATGTATAAAGAGATATAACAAGTGCCATCAAGCGGACTTGGGTAAACTGTCACCGTTTTTGCAAAAAGACGTAAAAACGCCGCCACTTCACCCAAGCCGTTGTGGCAGGCGTTATGCTTCAAAAGAGATGATTGAATGAATCCATTTTTATCAGTCTGTGATATCGACACATTGATTTCATAGTATGAAAATTTTCTTGGCTTCAAATGTATCTATAAAAGTAAGCTAAAACAGCCAGAATTCGGCACATTAGAAAAAGACGGTCAAAGAATATACTTGGCTCAAGATCCGGAAATGGAGTCATATGTGGCTTATATATTCATCATCGAAATTGACAAAATTGAAAAATCTTTCGATGAGGTCGTGTCAATGGGGTGCATCGTCATGGAGGAGGTCGGAGAAGGATTTTGGGGTAAAAAGCAATTTATTATAAAGGGCTATGAAGATAACAAAGTTGTATTCATGCAAAAAGCATAACAAGCAGCGGCAACCAGTGCTGGGCGTTATTCATAAAGCAACTCATTACTTGAACCAAACCCGCCTCGAAACCAATCTGCGCCATTTATCCACCGCATCACTCAATCCTTTCGTGAATATATAAGGTTGGCGGTGGATAGTTAGGCGCGAAGCGGGGGGGTGCAACCCCGAAAAGAAAAACCGTGCTGGCTTTAATGATCCAGAAATCAATAACTATGATAATTAACCAAGCCCCGAAAACGCACTTGCGGAAAACTTATTTACAACATCCGACATCAAATCACATGAATATGCTGCTTATCCAGCATCTTAATCAATTGAATCAACGGCAAACCAATCAAGGTATTCGGATCATTGCCTTCTAAACGCTCAAACAAGCTAATACCTAAACCTTCAGACTTGAAGCTACCCGCACAAT
>JABXIK010000115.1 GCA_013373125.1 Gammaproteobacteria bacterium
AAGTATTATGCTTTGCATCAAACTGAATTTTCCCCAAAATACTGCCATCGCCATTAATGCAATTAAGCTCTTGTTGAACGGGCCAAAACATCACCATCTGGGATTCCTTTAAATTCTAGTGTTTTGGTTGTTATTTAACGCTCTGAATAAGCCGCCGTTTGGAGCGCCAGCTCAAAACGGTCGGTTTCATTCACTTGTTAGGGCTCTAGTACTCGTTAAAATCTGGCTCATATGAGAAAGACGCTTCAACTTCATCTCTTGCTTCCTGCAACTCATCTTCAGTGTATAACTCGAAAAATTCAGCCGGTGTATATATCGTTTTCTCTGAAAATGTGTCACCAAGCCCACATGCAGATAGCTTTGAGTAACCAGAAATCTTAAGACCACAGGCAATACATTCGAAGCTCGACGGTAACATGGACTGTCTTTGGATAACTTCATCGTCTTCTTCATTAATCTCGGTCGCTACAGCTCCAACTGGAGCGCCATGAAGCAGAGCAACGCTAGAACATGAGGGGCATTCTACCCTGTGACCTGACTGTCTTGTTGCCCATGCTGTAGCCTGAAGTACAGCATCTTTTTTATCAGTTTCAGACTTGTTTGACCAAACCTTAGAGTGGGCTGATATATCTTGCTTCACACTTTTGGAAGCATCGTCACCCAATGATGTGATCAGTGATTCCGCATTGCTTGCGTCAGAAACGTAATCTTCCAAAGTCTTTCCCATTGACTTGAGCAAAACATCGCAAGACTGATAAAAGCGAGGGAGCCACCGCGAGGTACCGTTTTGGCCAAATATTACTTCACCAGAATGAAGTTCAGCATTTCGATCATCAGTATGTTTTGAACAAAAACCAGCCATTTCTTCTGTAAACTCTGGTAGTAATTCCGTCAGCCTCGCGAGTACTTCCTTAGTAGATATCGACACTGGATTGAACTTCTTTGCCGTTGGCGCATTGCCTAGCGCAAAAGTAATGTTTCTCCAGTTTTTTGAATCCGCAAGTAGCACTGGCGAAATATTTGATAAAGCAGCTCTAGCCAACAACTCAAGGCTTAATGAAGACCACAACCCAAACCGCCAATCATCAGCTATACTTGCCTCCATCTGCTCTAAATAGGTCAGAGATTTGGCAAAAAGCGAGTCTGAACTCCAAGGATTTTCAGTTGTTTTTTCGACCATGTTCGTAGCTCTTCTAATTAAAATAAATTCGTTCTATTTCTCTTTCGACAGAATCAAAAGGAACACTAGATCGCGCATGCAAGTGCGAGTGATTGTTGATAATTAAAGTATCACCACGATTGACCAACTGTATATCTAGCGCTAGATCCCAAAACTTTTTACTCAACATCAAATCCCGTATCACTCTAGCATTTTTATTGGTTGGCTCCAGGAAGTAGGAATCCCAACGAATGCATTGCTCTCCATTAATCTTAAAAAGCAATGGCAGCATGCAACCATGCTTTCCTCGTGTTTTCACAACGGATCTTCGTAACCCGTGCTTTAGCAATGTTTCCCAAACAACAGTTAACGGGAGAACTTTTGTGGTTACTTTTTCGGTTCCCTTAATGCATCTCAACATTAGATAATTGGGCGGATTCCACCAATGAGCAAGATCTGTGTGCAACGGAAAAGCATCCAACCCAAACTCACCACTATATTGATTCTTAGCTGAAACACTCTTTTCTTTTGGCCTGATTACTTGAGCATCCGGAATCATAGAGTGATTTAAGTAATCTGAAATTTTAACGACTTCTCCAAGATTACCTGCCAGCTCACTGATCGGGAGTTCGACATTCCATTTTGAAATAAACACGAACCCCTTTTCGGACAACTCTTTCTTCACTTCCATATGCACCTAAGCCAATTGTGAGCCCTAACATTTTAATCGTGCGCATGCTCATTTTTGCAGTTTATCAAAAGTCCTTAAAGCAAAAATAACGCCTTTTAAAACAAGGCGTTATCAGCTTGAAACAACTACCTAACCGGTAAAAACGAGCGTGCAAATTAATTTAAAAATAACGGGGTCTCGTTATTCCAATTATCGTTTTTATAAGACTATGAATTTAAAGCATTTTCCAATGATTAACTAGATAAAAACGAGAACTTTTCTCATACTTTTCGAGTCAAGCATCCTGAATTTGAGGAAAAATGCAAAATCAACTGTTTATCCAACCATTGAATTTACTGCAATAAAATGCACCCAAAAACGATCTTTTGGCCATTAACTGAGACGGTAAAAGTACGCAGAATAAAGCAACCAACTAAGACCCATGATAAGTACACCACCCTTCGACTGCGTTCGTTCCTCACTGCTATGGGCGAACGGTTTTAATGAACAACCCTTTATCGGGCGCGGGACACCCTCGTACAAGCAATGTTGTTGCAGAACCAACCGAAAACCAAACCCGAAACGATCACAATATGCGGCCTCCGAGCGCCGCATAACCAAAATCACATTCACTCTATTAGGTTGGCGGCGTGAGGCGAGCCGCGCCCTTCGACATACTCAGGATGACCGGAGGGTCCGGAAAAGAAAAAACCGTGCAGGCTTTGATTATCCAAAGCACGAACTCTCAAATAATTAACGCTGTCTGTAAAACGCACTTGCGCTTATAGACTGCCACCCTTCTACTCCACTTGCACTATACATAGACCAATCTTAATATTAGAAAAACCTAAACTACAAGATCCAAAAAGGAAAACACGTGAAACACTCAATCCTTACATTAGCCTTGCTATTCATTAGCTGCGCCAGCCTCGCCCAACCACTGTTATTGGATGTGCGCACACAAGCCGAATTTGATGAAGATCATGCCAAAGGGGCGATACATTTGCCGTTTAATGAGGTGAAAGAAAAAGCAGCGGACTTACTGCCCAATAAATCGCAAGAAATTAAAGTATATTGCCGCAGTGGCAACCGCGCAGGTAAAGCCATTAGCGCCCTCAAGGCGTTGGGTTACACCAACCTTGAGAACATTCGCACGCTGGAGAACGCCAAGCAATTTGCACAACCATAGACCATAAAAAAAGGAGCCATAGTGGCTCCTTTTTTAATCGTCTAAATCATCGTCATTGCTGTCGAAGTCATCGTCATCACTGGCTACATAGCTGGTGAATAAATTAAAGGTCTTACCTTTACGAATCAGCGCTTCGCGATAGCTTACCCAAGCTTTTTCGATTTCCGTTTCGGCGGGTACTTCACCACGACAAACCGCAACGAAACGTTGCTGTGCGTCATCCAAAGGCTCTTGCTTGTTTTGCTCAAGTGCATATAAGGTTGCACCGCACAACTCTAGAGCTTCGGCTTGAACACGGGTGAAATCACCTGACTGTTTAAAGCCATAAGGAAAATTTACATCGTCAAAGTAGCGCTTAGCCGCTCTAAATGAACCGTATTGTTCCATACTCTCCTAACCTGACAATTTTAGTTGACGGGATTATGTCTATGCTCTAAAAAGCGGTAAAACAAAATGATTTTACCCTCACCATAAAAATTTTTAGGGGTCACATTGGACACTGATCTACTCAAAACCTTCATAGAAGTGTGCAACACACGCCACTTTGGTAAAGCGGCGGAAAACCTTTACGTGACCCAAGCGGCTGTCAGCTCTCGCATTCGCCAACTTGAATCTCGTTTAGGTGTAGAACTATTCAGCCGATTACGCAACAACTTAAAACTCACCGCCGCCGGTGAACGTCTACTGCCCCATGCCGAAGCCGTTTTAACCACCTGGCAGCGAGCTTTTCAAGATGTGGCCATTCATCACCAGCAAAGTACCCAGCTCGCCCTTGGTGGCAGTCCTAATGTTTGGGATTTAATGTTACAAAACAGTTTATATGAGTTAAAAATTTCCAAACCTGAGCTGGCCATTCGTGCCGAAGTGCTGAGCCACTCCATCGTCGCGCGCCAATTGTTAGAGCGCAGTTTGGATTTAGCCCTAGTATTTGATGCTCCAAAAGTAGAAGAATTAAAAACGACCCGCATCTTACAAATGCCTTTGGAGTTAGTGGCCACTCGCGCCGACCAAGACATTAATATGCTGCAAGACATTGGCTACATCATGCTGGATTGGGGAACGTTGTTTAGCATTCAACACGCGAAAAAATGCAGTCACTTACCGACACCCTCTCTGCATACTAATATTGCACGTGTGGCGCTGGACTTTATGTTGCAAGCCGGTGGCGCTGCGTATTTACCCGCAAGCTTAGCGGCCCCCTATATCGAGCAGGGCCAATTATTTAGAGTGAATAATGCGCCAGAAATGAATCGTGATATTTTCGCTTGTTATCATCAAGACAATGACAATAAAGCGTTGATCGAAGAAGTCATTGAGCTGTTTAAACGCACAGGCTCACAAATTGCGCCGAGCCTGTTGCCTGAGGTGGACAAAACCGAGTTGGAGAAGTAGGCCTATTCGGCCCCTTCTTCGCTCATTTCAGCTTCATAATTCAGACTGGATAGACACTCTTTCATGTAATCACCCATGTCTTCTTGTGCGATACCGTCCATTTCGGCCCATTCTTCACAGCGCTGTTTATCTGAGATTTCCATGTCTTGGTCTTCACCGTACTCTGCCCAAGACAGACTTGTGAACACCATTAACATTAACATTAACATTAACAGCCATACTTTCATGTAAGTTTCCTTCGCAAGTTACAAAGTGGCCATTTAAGAGGCCTATACTGAAAAAAGCGAACGAATATTATTTATCGACAGAACAAACAATCTCAGTGACGCTTGCCACTATTCTTGTGAATTTAGGAGGGGCCAACATGATGAAATACTTTGAGAACTTGGCCAAAGCCATGTTCGGGGTGAAGTTCAACGAACTTGGGGATCAAGAACAAAAAGTCATCGAGAGTATTGCCAATAAAGAACCCCTTGCTGAGAACGTCAACGTTATCTTTCATGAAAAACTCAGCCTTGGTCAAAAAATGGCCGACAAAGTGGCCAGCTTTGGCGGCTCATGGACCTTTATTTTACTTTTCGCTGCCATCATGTTGATTTGGATGGTGATCAATTCTTGGTTATTTCTCGCAGAATCCGCCTTCGACCCCTACCCTTATATCTTATTAAATTTGGCCCTTTCCACATTAGCAGCTCTGCAAGCACCCATTATTATGATGTCGCAAAATCGGCAAGCGGCCAAAGATCGATTGGAAATTGCCGCCAATTATGAAGTAAGCTTAAAAACCGATATCGAAATCACACGTTTACATCAAAAAATCGATGATTTGACCAAGCTGATTAAACAGCAAAACAACCACGATGATGTGTAACACTAAGCGACTGGATTAAATGAAAGCTGGAATCTTTAAGCAATTGTTTGCATTAAAATTATTTATCCTTTGGGTAAATATGTTTTACTGTATTTTTCACTTTCACTTCCTAAACTGCCGCCTTTCTTTACGGGTTCCCCCCTTCTCTAAGAACTCGGCTTTCAACCTAAACCAATTTAAAAGGATACCGACATGCGCATAGCCATTCTGTCTCGCGGCCCTAATTTGTATTCCACCCGCCGCCTAGTTGAGGCAGGGGAAGCACTGGGTCACGAAGTGGATGTAATCGATACGCTTCACTGTTACATGGACATCACCAGTAGTAAGCCGGCTGTGCGTTATAACGGTCAGGAGTTGCCTGCGTATGATGCGGTCATTCCACGTATTGGTGCTTCCATTACCTTTTACGGCACCTCAGTTGTGCGCCAATTTGAAATGACAGGCACGTACTCGATTAACGAATCGGTTGCCATTAGCCGCTCTCGTGACAAATTACGCTCGTTACAGTTACTGTCTCGTAAAGGTATCGGCTTGCCACGTACAGGCTTTGCCAGCAAACCAGACAAAGTAGACGATTTAATCAAGAATGTGGGTGGCGCACCGGTTGTTATCAAATTACTGGAAGGCACTCAGGGTATCGGTGTGGTATTGGCAGAAACGAAAAAAGCCGCCGAGAGTATCATCGAAGCCTTCATGGGTTTAAAAGCCAACATCTTGGTACAAGAATTCATTAAAGAAGCCGGCGGTGCTGATATCCGTTGCTTGGTCGTGGGCGATAAAGTGGTTGCGGCCATGAAGCGTCAAGGTGCCGATGGTGAGTTCCGCTCTAACCTTCACCGTGGTGGCAGTGCTGAAATTGTTAAACTGTCTCCGGCAGAACGTAAAACGGCTGTAAATGCAGCGAAAGCCATGGGCTTGAACATGTGTGGCGTGGATATTTTGCGTTCTAACAACGGCCCAGTGGTGATGGAAGTAAACTCCTCTCCAGGTTTAGAAGGCATTGAGACGGCAACGGGCAAAGATGTTGCGAAAATGGTGATTCAATACATCGAGAAAAACGCAAAACCGCACAGTAACCGCACAAAAGGAAAAGGTTAATGGAGCCTCTGCTTATTGCAGGACACGAAATAAAAGCAGGCGAAACTAAGCGCATCGAAATACCTATGGTGCGCTTATACACGGATACCACCATGAGTATCCCTGTGTATGTAAAACGCGGTAAGCGTAATGGCCCAACCTTATTTTTAAGTGCCGCCATTCATGGAGATGAGCTCAATGGCATTGAGATTATTAATCGCATTATTAATAGCAAAGCCATTCGCACACTAAAAGGCACATTGATCGCAGTACCCATGGTGAATGTGTATGGGGTTTTGAATCAAAGTCGGTACCTACCGGATCGTCGAGATTTGAACCGCTCTTTTCCGGGCTCTCAACGAGGCTCATTAGCGGCACGCATGGCGTACACGTTTTTAAACGAGATCGTCGCTAAAGCCGATTACGGTATAGATTTTCATACAGGTGCGATTCATCGCAGTAATTTGCCACAAATTCGCGCAAACTTAGACGATGCTGAAACCTTGGATCTTGCCAAAGCATTTGGCATTCCGGTCCTGTTAAACGCCAACTTGCGTGACGGATCATTGCGCCAATGTGCGGCCGATCTCGGTACCAAAATTTTACTGTATGAAGCCGGTGAAGCCTTACGTTTTGATGAACTGGCCATTCGTGCCGGTGTTAAAGGTGCGATTAAAGTCATGCGCCACTTAGGCATGCTGAATAAGAGTAAGGCCCGAGTGAAAAAAGAAATCGAGCCCTATATTGCACGTCAAAGTGGCTGG
>JABXIK010000133.1 GCA_013373125.1 Gammaproteobacteria bacterium
CCTAACGGGGTTAGTCACCTGTACCATTAATGGTGGCCACATAGTGCATCAGATTTAATTTCTTTAAATCTAAAAACTAAAAAGCCCTTGTTCAAGTTGAATTGAACAAGGGCTTTTTAGTTCTAAACATTAGTCACTATGGCAAACAGTTCTCGGCCGATTCCAGCCAAATTTGCTTAAACATTTCCGGTTGCATTTGGAAATAGGTCACCTGTGATAACAAACAACTGCGCTGCCCGTTTTTAATGAACAAGCTGTGATAATGACGTACAAATTTTTGCGCTTCATTCACACTTTGCATCACCAATTGAGTTTGCACGTATTTGTCACCTTTATGCTCTAACTGTAAAGCATCGCTGCTTTGGTTACGAAAACCTTGTTCTAACCAAGCAATGTCTTTTTCAACTTGCGCCTCAGCTTCGGCGGCGACTTTTTGATATTGATACAGCACATAACCTGCAGCGCCTATGATTAAAATCACCAAGATGGCTAATGCTTTTTTCATCACGATTATCCAACAATCTAAAAAGTGTAATGACTCAATAAAAATGCCACCCGACGGTGGCATATGAAATGAAAGTTCAGCGTTAATCTTGCTGTATGGTCAAGCCTTTCGTGGCCGACGATAACTGGTCTGGATCTTCCGAGGCCAATTTGATCATCAAACGTAAGTCGTTGGCACTGTCTGCATGGTTTAACGCATCTTCGTAGGTGATTTCACCGGCTTGATACAAGTTATACAGACCTTGGTCAAACGTCTGCATTCCCAGTTCGGTGGACTTACTCATCAAGGCTTTGAGTTCGTGCACTTCACCTTTACGAATTAAGTCTTGCACCAGTGGTGTGTTCAAGAGCACTTCCACTACGGCGCGACGCCCTTTACCATCTGGCGTCGGAATCAACTGCTGCGCGATAATGGCGCGTAAATTTAAGGATAAATCCATCCAAATTTGGGTGTGCTGATCCGATGGGAAGAAGTGAATCACGCGATCCAATGCCTGGTTCGCATTGTTAGCATGCAAGGTGGCCAAACATAAGTGACCGGTTTCGGCAAACGTCACAGCGTGATTCATAGTTTGGGCGCTACGCACCTCACCAATCATGATTACATCTGGCGCTTGTCGCAAAGTGTTCTTTAACGCTATTTCAAAGCTTTCGGTATCCAAGCCCACTTCCCTTTGCGTCACAATGCAACCTTGGTGTTGATGCATGTATTCGATAGGGTCTTCGATGGAAATAATATGGCCACGACTGTTTTGATTACGATAACCAATCATAGACGCCAGAGACGTGGATTTACCGGCGCCTGTGGCACCCACAAATAACACCAAACCACGCTTACTCATGGCGATGTCTTTGATGATCTCCGGCAGACCCAGTTGTTCGATTTGCGGAATGCGGGTTTCAATTCGACGCAACACCACACCCGCCAGATTACGCTGAAAAAACGCACTGGCACGGAAACGACCCACACCACTGGCGCTCACCGCGAAGTTTAATTCTTTTTTTAACTCAAACTCTTCGATTTGCTCACGACTCATCATGCCGTAAATAATCTCTTTGGTTTGCTCAGGACTTAGTGGGGTTTTGGTCACCGCATGAATGCGCCCGTGCACCTTCATGCTCGGTGGCATGCCGGCAGTAATGAACAAATCCGATGCACTTTTATCCACCATCAAGCGTAATAGCTTATCGATTTCCATTGTGTTTCCTTCTCACATTATCGCTTGCGAGTGTGATTCATCATTAAAACTGTTCAGGTGACTTGGCTTTTTCACGGGCCGCTTCTGGGGTAATGATGCCCTTTTGTACCAAGGTCTTCAGGCTTTGATCCATGGTGGTCATACCTAATGCACTACCGGTTTGGATGGCACTGTACATCTGCGCCACCTTATCTTCACGAATCAGGTTACGAATGGCTGGTGTACCCACCATGATTTCGTGTGCTGCCACACGACCACCACCTTTCTTCTTAAGTAGGGTTTGCGAGATAACCCCTTGTAAGGATTCAGACAACATGGAGCGCACCATGGCTTTTTCTTCTGCTGGGAATACGTCAACGATACGGTCGATGGTTTTCGCCGCACTGGTGGTATGCAGTGTACCAAATACACAGTGGCCGGTTTCGGCTGCGGTTAATGCAAGACGAATGGTTTCCAAGTCACGCATCTCACCGACTAGAATCACATCCGGGTCTTCACGCAGCGCCGAGCGCAAGGCTTCGTTAAAGCCTAAGGTATCGCGGTGTACTTCACGCTGGTTAATAAGAGATTTTTTGCTTTGATGCACGAATTCGATAGGGTCTTCTACGGTTAGGATGTGTTTATAGTAGTTATCATTTAGATAATCCAACATGGCCGCTAGCGTGGTGGACTTACCCGAACCTGTGGGGCCGGTTACCAACACCAAGCCACGAGGCTTAGTGGCAAGGTCTTTGAAAATCTGCCCCATGCCTAAGTCATCACACGTCAGTACCTTGGAGGGGATCGTACGAAATACTGCACCTGCACCACGGTTTTGGTTAAAGGCGTTAACACGGAAACGGGCCACACCAGGCACTTCGAATGAGTAATCCGTTTCTAGGAATTCTTCAAAGTCCTTACGTTGTTTATCATTCATGATGTCGTACACAAGGGCGTGTACTTCTTTGTGGCTCAAGGCTGGCAGGTTAATGCGGCGTACTTCACCGTCCACACGGATCATGGGAGGCAGACCAGCTGATAAGTGTAAATCCGATGCCCCTTGCTTGGCCGAAAACGCTAATAATTCCGTGATATCCATTAAACAGGTACTCCGCTATCAAATCGCCGGCGGTGATGTGTAGTTCATCCTGAAACCGGTCCGTGCGATAATGCGCTAAAACGAGCCTAATTCCTCTAGGCCGCTATTATTCTTATGATAAATTCGAGCCCAACATTGTAACCAGCCCTGAAAATAAAACCATGACAGATTTAGAATCTAGCGACAATTTAATTCAGCGTTATCTCGGGGTACAGCAAGAGGTAAATACCCTTGCTCAAGCTCACAATCGTCAGGTTAAGCTATTGGCGGTTTCCAAAAAGCACACTTGCAAAAGCATTGAAGCAGTTTTCGCTCAAGGTCAGCGCGCCTTTGGTGAAAACTATGTGCAAGAAGGCACGGACAAAGTCAATGCACTTAGCCATCTAGATATCGAATGGCACTTCATTGGCCCCATTCAATCCAATAAAAGCCGCTCCGTGGCAGAACATTTTGCATGGGTGCACACCATAGATCGCGAAAAGATTGCACAACGACTAAATGATCAGCGCCCAGAAAGCCTGCCACCCTTGAATGTGCTCATTCAAGTGAATATCAGTGATCAGGACAGCAAATCCGGTGTTGACCTGACACAAGTGGATGCTTTGGCTAATACCATAGCGCAATTGCCACACTTATCATTGCGCGGATTAATGTGCATTCCGGCCCCGCAGGATGATGCGCAATTAAAAAAAGAATTTTTGGCCATGCACCAAGCTTATAAAAATCTACAAGCCTCTCACCCTAGTGTGGATACATTATCCATGGGCATGAGCGGTGATCTTTCCCTCGCCATTGAATGCGGCAGTAATTTAGTTCGCATCGGCACGGCCATTTTTGGTCAACGCACTTAATTCAAATAAGGACTTAACATGACAAACATTGCATTCATCGGCGGCGGTAATATGGCCAGCGCCATTCTCGGTGGCTTAATTGAAAATGGATTCGCAAAAAACAATATTTTTGTAAGCGATCCAAGCCAAGAAAAACTAACGGAATTACAGCAACAATTTGGTGTTAACACTGACACTCAAAATGAAGCTGTCATTGCACAAGCGGATGTGGTGATTCTTGCAGTAAAACCTCAAGTTATGCAGCAAGTGTTATCCCCGTTAAAATCGGCACTGTTAAATAAGAATCCTTTAATCATTTCTGTGGCCGCTGGCATTTCATTAGATAGCCTTGGGCAATGGACCGACCCATCTCTGGCTATTGTCCGCTGCATGCCAAACACACCCGCACTTGTGCAAAAAGGAGCTAGTGGCCTACTTGCTAACGCCAAAGTAAGCGATGCACAAAAACAATTAACCGACGAAATTTTAAGCGCAGTTGGTTTAAGCGTGTGGGTGAAAAGTGAAACCGAACTGGATGCTGTCACTGCATTATCTGGCAGTGGTCCTGCTTATTTTTTCTTATTTATCGAAGCCATGATTAACGCGGGGCAAGAACTTGGCCTAGCAGCTGACACAGCAAAAACACTAGCCTTACAAACGGCGTTAGGCGCTGCCACCATGGCGAGCAAAAGTGAATTAGAACCGGCACAACTGCGTAAAAATGTGACCTCACCTAACGGTACAACAGAGCAAGCCATTCTAAGTTTTCAAAACAATCAATTAGAGGGCTTAGTAAAACAAGCCATGGAAGCGGCGTTTAATCGCAGCATAGAGTTGAGCGAAGAATTAAGTCAATAAAGCTATCACTTAATCAATGCAAAACCCCTAAAGCCAACTGGCTTTAGGGGTTTTTATTTTTAGGCTTGCGCTTGAGTACGATCCCAATTGGCCGCGAACGTGATGCGCAATTGGAAGCCTCTTTCCGATGTGACTTCCACTTCACCTTCCAAAACACGATGTACAATATTGTAAATTCGATACAAACCTAAACCCGCATGATCACTGCTACCACGTTTAGTCGTGACAAATGGATCGAATACACGATTCAACATATCTGGCGCAATACCGCGACCATTATCTTGATATTCAAAACTCCATTCACCGGAATCTAAGCGCTGCACATCAACCGTGATTTTTTTCTGAATTTGTTGCTCGTTAAAACCATGTACTATGGAGTTTTCGATTAACTGCTCCATGATAATATCCCAAGCGGCAGGATAGGTTTCAAGGCTAATATTGTTGGCGCAATTCAACACTACTTCAATATCGTGACCAATAAACAGGTGAGAATGCAAACTTAAATCCAAATGCTGCCTTAGATTCATCATGACTTTATCGGTTTGCCCAACCGATACCAATTTAAAGCGACGCACTAAGTTGGAAATTTTTTGTAAATTATGCTCAACAATTTTCACTAACTGCTGAGAGTCGGCAATGAAGCTTTGGAACTTATCACGGGTCAACGAACGCTGTTGCATTTCATTATCCACTTCATCCAAGATTTCTTTTATGTGACTCATAGATGTAATGTTGACGCCTAATGGCGTATTCACTTCGTGCGCGACACCGGTTACCAGTTGTTCCATAGACGTCAGGCGCTCTTGCTCCATTAAATCACGCACTTGTTGCGCTTCGATTCGCTCACTCACATCGGTAATGTAAGCTTCAATATATTGGTTATTATTTTCTGTGTACAAATGCAAACTCACAGAACAGGGAATCACTTCGCCATCAGCACGTTTTAGAGCCATTTCTCTATCTAACACTTTGCCAAACAATAATAACTGTTGTTTAACCGCCGCATGATCGGTTAACACATTAGATTGCACATCCGCATGTTCGATAGCCACCTCAGGGGATTTAAAACCTAACATTTTCACAAGCGCTGGATTTATCGCTACGAGCTTTCCATTCAGATGAAAGCGTACAATACCAATGGGAGCCTGATCGAAAAGCTCTTGGAATAATTTACGGTTACGTACAGCATCGTTCACAGCAGAAAGCTTTTCATTACGCTCCTGAGCAATTCTCTGGGCTAATGCCAATGACAAGATGATGGCTTCAATCACACCGCCTAATAAACCGGCATTGCGAGTTAACAAATTATTTTCAATGACGCCCAGAGAGGAAAGTGACAAGACTGATAAGCCAAGTAATAAAATAAACCAAGCTAAGGTATAAATGCGCGCAAACGGTATTTTTAACACGCTGAGATAAATACCCATCAGCAACATAGAAAGAGAAAGCACGGAACTAAGAGAGTTCACCACCACTATGGATGTGGCAATCCCCATCACAGGAATCAAGCACAAATACACCAGTGCGATGACTGCAGTAATACGATAAAACCACACAACCTGAGGTGCCCGCTCTGCCACATTTAACAAATAATACGGGAACAATAACGAAGGAATAATGAGAGTACCGGCCAACAAGGGTATCAACAATCGATTAAGCTGTGGAAAATCACCCCACAAATAGAAATATCCATCACCACTTAACGTTAAAATAAATCCAATAAAGGTGACTACATAAAACACATAAAAATAATATGCTTTATCACGCATGCTCACGGCCAAGCCGAAATTATACAAAGCCATGACCAACAAGATGCCGTAAATCAAACCGGAAAAAATGCCTTGGTAATGCACACGGCTTTGATGTTCTTGCGGGCTAAGTACATCCACATTCAATACAAGTGCATTATCACTTTGCACACGGACTAAAATAGTTTGGCTCTGCTGTGAATTCAGCTGCACTTCAATGGCTGGGTGTTTATCCATTAATGGCACGTCTTTCAGCGGACGTGTGTCACCTAGCTGCCACGTTTGCAGTAACGTTTGCTGTTGATCGAATACATAAAAGTCCACTTGATCGTGGGAGGGGTAAGTCGTGCTAATAATCTTAGTAACGGGCGCCGTATTTTCATTATGAATTAGCAAGCGCAACCAATATTCACCTTGGCGAAAACCATGATTACCAAACTGTGAAACGGTTTTCCATGAGCCTGAGTCCATCTGCATAATCGCATCAAGTGAAACAGGCTGCGCGGAATAAAACATGGATTGCTCAATGGCAACATGAGGAGAGCTTGCCCATGCTTGCAGGGAGAGCAAAAGGCTAAACCAACATCCGATAATACGCGACAACTTCAACTGCAACTTCCTTCGCCCACGGGCCGATCCTTTGATTCTAGGGCTGCTTATTCATGCAACAACCCCCTTTCTGCCATAGAGAGTACTTCATCATCTCCCACAATAAAGTGATCAAGTACACGAACATCCACCAGCCTTAGTGCCTGCTGCAATTTAAGGGTGATGCGCTCATCACTGAGACTGGGTTCGGCCACACCGGATGGGTGATTATGGGCAAAAATAACGGCGGCTGCATTATGAGACAGCACCTTTTTGACCACTTCTCTGGGGTAAACACTGGCGCCGTCTATTGTGCCACGAAACAGCTCTTCAAAGGAAATCAACCTGTGCTGGTTATCCAAAAACAGGCACGCAAACACCTCATGGGGAAGGTGCCGTAAATGACTGGCAAGGAAGCTGCGTACCGCATCTGGGTTTTGAAACGCCTCTGGCTTGTGCAGGGATTGTTGTAAATGGCGTCGGGCCATCTCTAATACGGCTTGTAACTGTGCATATTTAGCTGGCCCCAAGCCTAGGTGCTCGCAAAAGTCGGCCTGACTAGCCTCGAGCAAGGGTCGCAATCCATTAAAACGTTGCAACAAATGCCGCGCCAAATCCACCGCGGTTAATCCACTGATGCCTGTGCGTAAAAAAATGGCCAATAATTCAGCATCGCTTAATGCCGCTGGGCCTTTTTGTAGTAGTTTTTCCCGCGGACGCTCATCCACGGGCCAATCTGTGATGGCCATATCGTCTCTCGTATTCATCCATGAATCACTTTGTTGTTATACTGCGCCAAGGTTCAAGGAGCAAGTATGCAAAGGCTAACCAACAAACGAATTTTACTGGGTATTACTGGGGGCATAGCCGCCTATAAAACCGCAGAATTAGTGCGCGCCCTAGTCACCCATGGGGCCGACGTTCGAGTGGTCATGACAGATGGGGCAAAAGAGTTCATTACTCCCCTGACTCTACAGGCACTTTCTGGAAATCCGGTGCATCACAGCCTGTTAGACCCAGAAGCAGAAGCGGGTATGGGCCATATTGAATTAGCCAAATGGGCTGACTTTATCTTGGTGGCCCCAGCCAGTGCCAACTTCATTGCCCGTTTAGCTGCTGGCATGGGCGATGATTTGCTCACCACCTTATGCCTGGCCAGTGTCGCACCATTAGCCATTGCTCCGGCTATGAACCAAGCCATGTGGGCCGACGCTGCCACGCAAAACAACTTAAAACGCTTACAAGAATTAAAACCCATCCAAAATTGGGGGCCTGATGCTGGCGAACAAGCTTGTGGCGATGTGGGTCCAGGTCGTATGTTGGAACCAGTTGAGTTAGCGCGTTTATTGTCCGAGCAGTTCGAGCGTAAAATTCTATCCGGCAAAAACATCACCATTACCGCTGGCCCCACTCGTGAAGCCATCGACCCTGTGCGTTATATTTCTAACCACTCAAGCGGCAAGATGGGCTTTGCCTTAGCCCGCGCCGCTCAAGAAGCCGGTGCCAAGGTGAACTTGGTGTGTGGCCCTGTGCATATACCGACACCTGAGCGCGTAAATCGCACGAATGTAGAAAGCGCGCAAGACATGTTGGACGCCGTACTAAAATTACTGCCTGAAACCGATATTTTCATCGGTGCCGCCGCCGTTGCCGATTACCGCCCTGCGGATGTGAGCGATCAAAAAATCAAAAAAAATCAGGACGACATGCACATTCACCTAGTGAAAAACCCTGACATTATTGCCACGGTTGCAGCACAAGAAAACAAACCATTTTGTGTCGGTTTCGCTGCCGAAACGCAAGACGTAGTCAGTTACGCTCGCGGCAAATTAGAGAAGAAAAATCTCAACATGGTGGTGGCCAATGATGTGAGTTCGCAACACATTGGTTTTAATAGTGATGACAACGCCATCGTTATTATCGACCACGACAGTGTTACCGAATTTGGACAAGCCAGTAAATATGTTTTGTCTCAATCCATTTTAGAGCACATTGCGAAGTTGCTCGGTTAATTTTATTTAAGGGTTATCCATGAAAAAACGTTTCCAAGTCAAAATTCTTGATCAACGCCTAGGTAATGAAATTCCTTTGCCCCATTACGGCACGGAAGGCAGTGCGGGCTTAGACCTTCGCGCATGTTTAGAAGATACCTTGGTTTTAAATCCTGGCGAAACCAAACTCATCCCAACCGGCATGTCTATCTACATCGAAGATAATGGTCTTGCCGCTATGATTTTGCCACGCAGTGGTCTAGGTCATAAACACGGCATCGTACTAGGTAACCTTGTGGGTTTAATCGACAGTGATTATCAAGGTGAATTAATGGTGAGTTGCTGGAACCGTGGCGATACTCCATTCACCATGGAAGTGGGCGAACGTATCGCACAACTGGTCATCGTACCTGTGGTACAAGCCGAATTTGATATGGTAAGCGAATTTGAAGCCACTGACCGCGGTGAAGGCGGCTTTGGTTCTACCGGCACCAAATAATTTTTCGCAGCAGGACGCTTATGAACCCAGTGCCCCATGAAATTTTCCGCGAATACGACATTCGCGGCGAATACCCAAGCAAGCTTAACGAACAAACCGCGCAGCTAATTGGCAAGGCACTGGGCAGTGAAATTTTACTCGCGGGCCAACAAAAATGTTATGTGGCATGGGACGGCCGATTGTCCAGCCCATCATTACGCGACGCCTTGGTGAGTGGCATTTGCAGCACAGGTTGTCATGTTTATTTAATTGGCGCATGCCCAACAGCGGTTACGTTTTGGACCATAAAAAATAACGGCCAAAGTTGCGCCATGATCACGGGTAGTCACAATCCCAAGCAAGACAACGGCATTAAGATCGCCGTAGCTGGCAGTCCACGCAGCGGCGAAGACATTCAAGTATTACTCTCGCGTATCAAGCTGAATTTATTTAAAACCGGCCAAGGTTTTATTGAAGACGCCAGTCACTTAATTGATGATTACCAACAAAGACTCACGCAAAATTTAACATTACAACGCCCACTGAAAGTTGTATTAGATGCAGGCAACGGCATTGGTGGTCCTATTGCTAGCCAAGCTTTAAAACAGCTAGGCGCCAGCGTGATTGAAATTGCCTGCAATGTGGATGGCAACTTTCCGCTTCACCACCCAGATCCAGCCAAAACCAAAAACCTAAAATGGCTGCAACAAGCCGTACTGGAACATAAAGCAGATGTGGGAATTGCACTGGATGGCGATGCTGATCGTGTGGGTGTCGTAGATAATCTCGGGCAATGTATTTTGCCGGACCGCTTAAGTTTATTGTTCGTAGAAGACATTTTGGCTCGACAAGACAAACAAACCATTTTGTTTGATGTGAAATGCACAGAGCTTTTAACCACACTTACACAACAATGGGGCGGCGAGCCGAAAATGATCGCCACTGGTCATACCAGTATGAAGCGAGCCATCAAAGAAACTCAAGCGGCGTTCGCAACCGAATTAAGCGGACATATTTTATTTAACGACGAGCACGGCATCGGCGTAGACGACGGCATTTATGCCGCCATTCGTTTGTGCCATCTCCTTAGTCAATCAACCGAGACCCTAGCCGAACGTTTACACGCTTTTCCAAATCCCATTGCGACGGAAGAGATTCAAATTCCCGTGATAGAAGATGAAAAGTTTTCCATCATGCACATTTTGCAAAAAAACTGTTTCAAATCATTCCCCACCGTCACCATAGATGGCTTACGTTCTACGATACAAGATAGCTGGGTACTGGTGCGCGCCAGTAACACCACGCCGTGCTTAACCATTCGCTTTGAAGCATTAAATACTGAGGCGTTGAAACACTGCGTTCAGCAAACCATGACTGAATTAAATGAGCACGTCCCTCAACTGGACTTGTCTGAACTAAAGCGTCTCCTAGACTAAAGCCTAATAACATCTGGGTGTGATTTCCGTTAGCCATAGGTATAATGGCCGCACCTATCATTATTCATTTACTAGCCTGATGCGATTTGCCATGCCTTTAACCCGTGATGACGCCTTTAATATCGCTAAAGTATTAAGCGAAGCCCTACCTTATATTCAGCGCTTTGTGGGTAAAACCATTGTGGTGAAATACGGCGGCAACGCCATGACCGAAGAGCACCTAAAAAACAGTTTTGCTCGAGACATGGTCATGCTGAAACTCATCGGCATCAATCCAATCGTGGTACACGGCGGTGGCCCACAAATTGGCGACCTACTGGATAAACTCAACATCGAAAGTCATTTCGTAAACGGTATGCGTGTCACCACAAGCCAAGCTATGGACGTGGTGGAAATGGTACTGGGCGGTTTAGTGAATAAAGACATCGTTAACTTGATTAACCAAAACGGCGGTCAAGCCATCGGTTTAACCGGTAAAGATGGTCAGTTAATTAAAGCGAAGAAATTAAAAGTCACGCAAAAAACCCCTGAGATGCAACAACCAGAAATCATCGACATCGGTCATGTAGGTGAAGTAGCACACATCAACACCAAAGTACTAGAGATGCTTGCAAGCTCGGATATTATTCCTGTTATCGCACCAATCGGTGTAGGGGAAGACGGTGAGTCTTATAACATCAATGCCGACTTAGTGGCCGGTAAAGTAGCCGAAGCGGTAAAAGCCGAGAAATTATTATTGCTGACCAACATTGCAGGCTTAATGGATAAAGACGGTAAAATTTTAACCGGTCTAACGACACAACAAGTGAATGACCTAATTGACGATGGCACCATTTACGGTGGCATGTTACCAAAAATTCAATGTGCCCTTGATGCGGTAAAAGCCGGCGTAACCAGTGCACACATTATCGATGGTCGTGTCAGTCACAGTACCATGTTGGAAATCTTCACTGACGAAGGCGTCGGTACACTGATTACCAACGAATAATCATCATACGGTGAAAAACAGTGCATTTATGACAACTGTTTTTCACTTAATTACAACCAGATCACGAAAACTGTCATTAGCCATTGCGAGTTAGGGATTAGCGCATTAGGATTGGACATCTTTGTGATTCAAGCAAACTATACGTATGACGGATACCCCACAAAAACCTTCTCGTAAGCAGCAAATTTTACAAGCACTTGCGCACATGCTTGAAGTGAATCCAGGTGCACGAATCACAACCGCCAACCTTGCAAAAGAAGTTGGGGTCAGCGAAGCCGCGCTTTATCGTCACTTTCCAAGCAAAGCCAAGATGTTTGAAGGCTTAATCGAATTCATCGAAGCCACCATTTTCACCCGTATCACCCGTATTCGCAGCGAACATGACAGCACCCTAGCTCGTCTTGAACACGCCATGACTTTAATTCTTACCTTCGCCGAAAAAAATCCTGGCATGTGCCGCATTTTAACCGGTGATGCATTATCTGGTGAGACCGAACGTTTACGCGCGCGTATTGCACAATTTTTTGAACGCCTAGAAACTCAGTTCAAACAAATTCTGCGTGAAAGCGAAATTCGCGATAACAAAATGGCACGAATTGAGGATGGTGCTTGCGCTAATATGCTGCTAGCGCTTATTGAAGGGCGTATTCGCCAATACGTTCGCAGTGAATTTAAAACTCAGCCTTTAACTCACTGGCATAGCCAATGGGATTTCTTAGCGGCCAGTTTATTAGTCGATCAACGCCAGGCTGCGCCGGTATAAGTTGCCACGCTTAAATTTCAGACATAAAAAACCAGAGCATGCTCTGGTTTTTTCGTTTTACGCTTGCGGCTTATGCCACGCCGTATTGCTCACGATACGCTTTAATTGCAGGGAAGTACTGTTTAAACTCGTCTTGCTGACCCACATACTCCATCACCTGCTCTAATTTCACGATGCTAATCACGGGAATGCCATAATCACGTTCCACTTCTTGGATGGCAGATAACTCACCCTTGCCTTTCTCTTGGCGATCCAGCGCGATAACTACGCCCGCAGGCTTCGCGTTAGGCTGTTCATCCAATAAAGCCATCACCTCACGAATGGCAGTGCCGGCTGTGATCACATCATCGATGATTAAAATATTGCCTTCTAATGGCGCGCCCACTAATGAGCCACCTTCACCGTGATCTTTTTTCTCTTTGCGGTTAAATGCATATGGGGTTTCACGCTCGAAACTCTCAGCCAAGCTCATGGCCGTAGTGGCTGCCAAGGGAATACCTTTATAAGCAGGACCGAATAGTACGTCCATATTCACACCCGAATTCACGATGGCGGAAGCATAACTTTTCGCCAAGGTGGACATGGCCTTACCAGAATTGAATAAACCGGCATTGAAGAAATAAGGGCTAATGCGGCCAGATTTCAATTCGAACTCACCAAACTTCAATACACCTTGCTCGATGGCAAATTCAATAAACGCCTTTTGATAATCTTGCATACGCTTTAACCACTACTCGATCTTACAATTACAACATCAGCTTAGCTGAAGTCCGCCAATTTTGGTCTATCTGTGCTAATTGCTTAGCTCTAATTGGGGGTATTTTACCGGCTAATACTATAATTCCCATCATAGACTGCAAAAATAAGCACAATAATGCTGAGCGGTGAATACTCCTTGACCCTAGCATCTCGCCAATAATGGCCAAGGCCCCATTATCTATGGTGCTCAGAACAGTAAATTCGCGAAAAATGCGGTTTTAGAGATGTTAGCCTAATCAAAACTGAGTATCATACCCGCCTCGTAAAACTGGGAGCCTTTATGAAGGTTATAAACGTACAAGTTGACGGATTAGAAGCCGCTGTTGCCAATGGTTTCTACGATTGGTTAGCGCAGCATGATGCGGACGTTGTCTGTGTACAAAACCTGAAAGCCAAAGAGTATCAACTAAGCGATGAGGTGCTGTACCCAGAGCATTTCAATGCGTATTTTTTCGATGCTGAACCTGACAATTACAGTGGCGTAGCCATTCTGACGCGTGATATGCCAAAAGCCATTATGACCGGCTTAGCGTTTGAAGCCTGTGATCGTTATGGCCGTTATATCCAAGCGGATTTTGAGCAAGTTTCCATCGGCTCTATTTTATTCCCAGTGGAAGACGAACATAACTCATTAGAAGATAAGCTAGCATTTCAACAGCAATTCATTGAGCATTTGAAAAAAACCAAGCGTAAGCGTCGCGAGTTTATCTTTGCCGGCTTCTTTGGTGTGGCGCATAAATCTGTGGATATTGCCGACTGGAAAGCCGCGCAAAACCAGCCGGGTTTCTTGCCAGAAGAGCAAGCGTTTATGGATCAGGTTACCGGCCCATTAGAGTTTGTGGATGCGTTCCGTGAAGCCAACTTTGGTGAAAATCAATTTACTTGGTGGCCGGATGCCGAGTCTGCTCGACGCAATCAAAATGGCTGGCGTTTGGACTATCAGATTTGTACCCCTGAACTGCGCCAATATGTGGTAGAAGCTAAGGTCGATCGCAACACCATTTGGGGCCAGCATGGCGCCACCATCATTGAATATGAAATTGACTAACATCCATTCCAATTTCATTGCATAAAAAAGCCCACATGTTCGTGGGCTTTTTATTTCTGTGTATAACGCTACAACGTTACTGGTTATTTTCCGCCATGGATTTGATAGCCAAGGTTTGCATATCACCATAATAGCCAACGGCATGACCACTTATGCTATCGCTGTCCGTCATAAAAGTGATGCTATCAATTTCATCAATTATCTCACCGAATAATTGCTGCCAATCTTTTTGTAAATGACGATGCAAGGTTTGCCACTTCATGGTGGTTTGGCCATTACCACTGACCACCATGACTTTATTGTTCGCATCAATCGCCCAGGAACTGCCTACAGGTTGCGAATGGGACCAAACGTAATGGATAGACTTAGGCTCACCAAATAAAGGCTTACGGCTCACCATAAGGCGCAACACAAAATCGTTACCCTGTTGTGTACGCTCATCAAATTCATTGGATTTTTGTTCGATGCCATCATCACTCATCACCATGGCATAAGGGGTAAATTCGGCTGTCCATTGCCACTGTAAAACTGGGGTTTTATTTAGATTAATACTGCGTGTGTACTCATAGCCGGACGCTGAATTCACACTTTCAGCTCGCAGCACAACACCTTGCTCCATATCCATGATGGGTTGGTATTGGGTTTCCCCGATCCATTTCACATCACGCCATTGATCAAGATTACCTTCGACTAATAAGGGTTTTGCCAACAAGCTGCCACTGAATAGCACAGCCAACAGTGAGATTGAGACGATGCGCATCCTTGACCTCAATTTTTATTATTATTGTTTAAGAGGATGCACCTTAGACGCAGGGCTTAAGTGGCGCAATAGCCAACTAAGACAAGCTCATTAGATTGGCCGGTTTCGACCGAGACGCTTTTCACGCCCTTAAAAACGAAAAAACCCAGCCAATGCTGGGTATGTTTTTTCTATTAAAAATTAAATAGGACGTGATCCATAGTTAGAAGTAGGTTTACGTGGTGGATCGGCCATCACGTTAGGTTCAATTTCATTAATCGAACCACCGGCTTTCAAAAAAGCCTCTACTTCATTGTCCATTTTACTGCGCAGTTTTTGCCGTGATGCGATGGAGCGCAAGACTCCCTCTTCCGCGCTACCAATGAATTCCATATCCGGTTGGTCCACCAGGTCCATGGTATCGTCGTTGTCCATTTCCACCTGCTTGGCTTTTTTAGGTTTAGGCATAATAGCTCTCCCTATCCTTAAGTTCCGTGAGCAATAAACGCTGCGTAGAAATTTATAGTCTAGGGAATCTGATCTGTCAGATTTTTAGTTATATCTAATTGCTATTAATAAAACCGCTTATAAACCAATTTTAAATATTAGCCCTGCAAATAGGTGGAAGACGCCAACGCTGTTTTTAATTCGCCAAGGAATAATGTCTTCTCATCATCCGCTAAAGATGAGCCACCCAGAATCGTTGCATAGGCTTGTTCAAGCTTCGCAATATCAAAGTTCACATACTGCAGAACCTTGGCCACTGTGTCCCCTGGCTGCGCCGACTGGAAGGTCACTTCACCTTGCTCGTCGGTGTACACGTCCACCGAATTGGTATCGCCAAACAAGTTATGCAAATCCCCTAGGATTTCTTGATACGCGCCCACCATGAAGAACCCCATTAGGATATCTTCGTGATCACCATAGCTCGGCATAGGTAAGGTTTTTTCGATGCTTTCCCCTTCGATATACAGATCCACACGACCATCGCTGTCGCAGGTGATATCTTGAATCACCGCTCGACGTTCCACCGGACGATTCAACCCAGTTAATGGCAAGATAGGGAAAATTTGCTCAATGCCCCAAGAATCCGGCAGCGATTGAAACAAAGAAAAATTCACAAACAATTTATCAGCTTGCGATTCATGCAAACGCGTTAGTACTTGCGCTTGGCCTTTGGCATTTGGGGATAACTGTCGCTTCAAGCATTGGTTAATGGTGCTGGCATACGCTTCGATTTTCGCACGCTCACGCAAACTAATGGTGCCTTGCAAGAACGCACTTTGACTGTCCGCCATGTCGTGTTGCACATCATGGTACACCTCAAGCAATGAACGTTTACTCGGAGTCACCACACTTTGATAGGCTTCCCACATGTGATGCACAAGCGGGCCGTCGTCGTCTTCTGGGGGCGTTAATTCTTCTGACAGGGGTTGCTCCCAGTCAAACACATTTGTCAGCAATACGGCATGGTGAGCCGTCATCGCACGGCCCGATTCGGTAATAATATCTGGATGATCAATATCCGCTTGATTGGCCGCTTCTTTGAAGGTGTACACCACATTATTAGCGTACTCCGCCATGTTGTAGTTCATGGAGCAGAAACTGCGTGAGCGCGTGCCTTCATAGTCCACGCCTAAGCCGCCACCCACATCCACCACTTGGATTTTAGCGCCCAGCACGGATAACTCGGTGAAGATACGACCACATTCTTTTAGGCCCGAACGAATATCGCGAATGTTGGCAATTTGGCTACCTAGGTGGAAATGTAGCAACTGAAAACTATCTAAATGCCCTTGGGCTTGCAGCTGTTCAAACACCTGCAAAATTTGATGGGTAGACAAACCAAATTTAGATTTCTCGCCACCGGTATTTTCCCAATTACCTTTGCCCACCGATGCTAAACGCGCACGCACACCTAAACGCGGCTTCACCCCTAACGCCTTGGCTTCTTCTAAAATCAAATCCAGCTCGGACAGTTTTTCAACCACCAAATAAACACGGTGGCCAAGCTTTTCACCTAATAAGGCCAAACGGATGTAGTGACGGTCTTTGTAGCCGTTACACACTATGGTGGCGTTACCTTGTCCCGCCATGGCCAATACCGCCATCAGTTCCGGCTTACTGCCCGCCTCTAACCCAATGCTTTGGCCATGCTGACGCTGACCATTAATCAACTCTTCCACCACGCGGCGTTGTTGGTTTACTTTGATGGGATAAACACTGGTGTAAATGCCCTGATACTCGTGACGCTCACTGGCTTGTGTGAAAGCTTCGTTAATAGCGCGCACGCGATCATGCAGAATGGCTGGAAAACGCATTAATACTGGCAATGCTAAATCTTGTTGAGCTGCCTTCTCCGACAACTCCTTCAGACTCACGGAGACATTTTCAAAAGGGCGTACCACCACATCCCCTTGCGCATTCACATCAAAAAAGCCTTCACTCCAGTGTTCAATGTTATACACGTCGCGAGCTTGTTGAGCGTCCATCTGCATTGCGTTTACCACCTGAATTTGGTGCAAAATTGCACTAAAAGTTTGCACTTTAAAAATATTTGCCCTTTATTGCGGCAAATAACCTTTTCTGGGGCTAAAAAATTGAGTAAGGTAACCATCCCCCGCATTAGGTGACAGAGCTAGATTGGTCAGCCAATCTAGCTTTGCCTCCTGATCATAGTCTAGCCATGATGGCCGCGCATTGTATTCAACCTCACCCTAGCATCAAGAAATTATTACCCCTAGAGCTAAATTTATTCTTTATTGAGAATCAAATACCCAGACACATCCTATTTAAAGATAGTTGATTACTGCATCTATCTTTTTTACAGGCACAAAAAAAGCCAGTGATCTCTCAACTGGCTTTCATGTCTCATTTAGGCCGTTTTACCAATCAAACTGCTGGGATAAACCAAATACCAAGGAATAGCCTTTTTGCTGCTGATTGGTCAGCTGCACTTCAAAGTCCACATTGGACGGCATGGCCATCACAACCGAAATAGAATAATCCCAAAGTTCACGACTCTCTTCTGGTGTTAATAGGCCTGCTTTTAAAGCAATACCAGCCTCGTCCCAGATATCGTAGTTAGCTGCCAGTTCTTTATATACATACGTTTCGTCTTCGTCTTGATAGGCACTTAAACGGTAAGCATTCCAAGCCAAGTTCACATTGTATTCTGTGTTATCTAATTTATCGCCACCACGCTCATAGCCAATGATGCCCAGACCCAGCGCCATGTTGCCAAGGCTATAAGCAAAACCACCATAAGCATTTGCTTCGGATGTATCAAAATCTTCAATGCTACCGGTATACGCCCAAGCTCCCGCATAAAAGCCATAAGGCCCCACATAATCCGCACCCGCATTAATGGTAATGTCCGCATCACTTTGTTTCACACCGCGGAACATGTATTTAGTGGCAGCGCCCATATTGGTGGTAAATTCGGCATAGGAAGGGACAGCCAAAACCAAGGCTGATAACAACAATAAATATTTAGACATTGAACATTATTCTTAGAAAAAGTGAATGCCGCGCACTATAGCAAGAGTTAGCTGGGCATGGAATGTTGGGGATTGGATAAGCAGGAATTAAAAAGGTTCCAAATGCCGATATATGAATAGTCCGAAGCATATAAACGAAAAACCCCAGCTCAAGGCTGGGGTTTTCGCTTAATCAGTAGACTGATTAATGATTACTTAGAAGTGAACTCTGGGTACGCTTCCATGCCACACTCAGCAAGGTCAACGCCTTCGTACTCTTCTTCTTCAGTTACACGTACGCCCATCACCGCTTTGATGATGCCCCATACGATGAAGCTGGCTACGAATACCCAAACAAAGATAGTGACTGCACCCATTAACTGACCACCGATGGTCGTACCAGAGTTAGTGAATGGCACAACCAATAGACCAAATAGACC
>JABXIK010000150.1 GCA_013373125.1 Gammaproteobacteria bacterium
AGGGCCATGTACACAGCAGCGTTTGCTTGAGAACCTGAGTGAGGCTGTACGTTAGCATAAGGTGCGCCGAATAGTTCTTTTGCGCGATCGATGGCTAATTGCTCAACCACGTCAACGTGCTCACAACCACCGTAGTAACGCTTACCTGGGTAACCTTCAGCGTATTTGTTGGTTAGCTGGCTGCCTTGGGCTTCCATCACGCGAGGGCTGGTGTAGTTTTCAGAAGCGATCAACTCGATGTGGTGCTCTTGGCGCACTTCTTCCGCTTGCATGGCTTCCCATAGCGCTGGATCAAAATCCGCAATGTTCATGTCTTTTTTGAACATAATAGTCCCCGTGATTCGGTTAGATAATAAAGCTGGTGAGCCTCAGACTGACCCATTGGGGCAGCCTAAGAAGAATTTGGGCGCATTGTACATCAAGCATCCAAGACTGGCACTTGAAAGGGCATCAAGGGGAATAGAGATTTGTTCATATAGCCCAGTATCTGGCTGGAATAGAGGGCACCAAGCCCCTATTCCATATAGGCCTCGTGCTCGGCATCCAAGAAATCATGGGCCAGAATATCCGCCGTTACAGGGTAGCTGTACATATAGCCTTGCACCTTATGACAACCCACTTGCTGCAAGAAGGCTTGCTGATCTTCCTTTTCCACCCCTTCGGCAATCACCCCTAAACCTAGGTTATTGGCCATGGCCACTATGGTACGCGTGATTTGCGCGTCTTCTTGGTTATGGGGCAGGTTGTGGATAAAGCTCTTGTCGATCTTTAAGTTATTAACAGGGAACTGCTTTAAGTAACTTAACGATGAATAACCGGTACCAAAGTCATCGATGGACAACTGAAAGCCCATGGTACGCGCTTCGTTTAATACCGCTAGGGCGCGATCCACGTCATCCATTAAGATGGACTCGGTGAGTTCTAATTCGATGAGTTCAGGGTCCACACCGGTTTCATCCACGATACGACAAATACGATCTAGCATTTGCGCATCTTTAAATTGTCGTGCGCTTAAATTCACCGATAATTTCGGCACTACAAAGCCCGCCTCTTGCCAGTCGATGATTTGCTCACAGGCGGTACGCAATACCCATTCACCTATGGGCACGATCAAACCGGTTTCTTCTATCACCGGCATGAACGTATCCGGTGCAACGACACCATACCCAGGTCGACGCCATCTTAGTAAGGATTCGATACCACAAATTTTGTTTTCGATGGTGTCCCATTGCGCTTGATAGAAAAGCTCGAATTCATTTTGACGCAGCGCTAGGTGCAAATTGTTTTCTAGCTCTAAGCGCTCCATGGCGTAAGTGTTCATGTCTTCTGCATAGAACTGCACATTGTTTTTACCCATGGCCTTGGCGTGGTACATAGCAGTGTCGGCATTTTTTAATAAGTCCATACCGGTTTCTGCATTATCTGGGAAAATAGCCACCCCAATACTGCAACTTAAATACAACTGGCGATCTTCAATTTTAAAGGGCTGTACCAATTGCTGCAGAATACGCTCAGACACGTCAATGGATTCCATAATGGCGTCTTCACTGTCAGCCAAGCCTGACATGATCACAGTGAATTCATCACCACCAATTCGTGCTACCAAATCTTGCGGGCGAATGGCATCACTTAAACGCTTGGCCACTTGTTTTAAAACTTGATCACCAACAGGGTGACCCATGGAATCATTAATGGGTTTGAATCGATCCAAGTCGATAAACAATAAGGCAAGAATGTTGGACTTATTCAACATTAATCGTTCGAGAGTTTCATGCATTTGCGAGCGATTTGGCAGGCCGGTTAAACCGTCAAAATAGGCTAAACGTTCAATGCGCGCTTCGGTAATTTTACGCTCGGCAATGTCCGACGAAATAATAATATGACTTTGTATATTACCTTCTTCATCTTTTAATGCGGTAATCCCCGTCCAGCTTGGACGCACTTCTCGGCGTTTATTAATGTAATGCAGCTCGCCTTGCCAATAACCTTCTTTTAGTAAACCATTTTTCATTTCATTAATGATTTTTTGTGGCGTCGAAGGCGCTAAGAAGGTGCGAGGGTTTTGATTAATCACTTGATCCACATCGTAACCCGTTAAATGGGTAAAGGCTTTGTTTACACGATTAATGTAACCGTTGGCCTCGGTCACTATGATGGATTCGGATGAGTTCTCAAACACTTCGGATGCAGTACGCGCTTCACGCTCAATAGCACGTTTCTGTGTGACATCACGACCCGTGGCTAAGATGCCTTCAATATCATTGGCCTCATTACGTAATATACTGCTCTGAATTTCCAAGATCATAGGCACGTCATTAAGCATATGGGCGTCCACATCAAACGAGCGCACCATATCTTCGCCATTACCTTCTTTGGCTTTTTGTAAATCTTGATTCAAAACACGATATAAATACTGATAGCTGCTATCAGATAAAATGAGCGGCAAACCGTTTTTTAGAACCTTACTCGCATCTTGCCCTAACACCTTGGTCACCGACGAACTGATGTAGTTGAGTTTTAAGTGATCATCCAAAGTAAAAACAATGTCAGACATACCTTCCGTTAACAAACGATAGCGACGCTCACTTTGTGATAGCTGTTCTTTTGCTTGCTCTTCTTCGGTAATATCTCGCGCCAGCCCCACATAATATCGGCGCTCTTGCAATTCATCGTGAGAGAAAATGGTGTCACGAAAACGCATGATACGCCAACTGCCATCGCTGTGTTTTACTCGAGCAGTGGTTTCGTTGACTTCACCGGGCTTAAGATATTTTAACGAAGAAATGGCTGGGTCTATTTTCTTAAGATCATCTTGATGTAAAAGATCCCGCCAATCATCCATGATTGCTATTTGCTCGTCGGTATAACCTAGAAGCTCACCAATATGGCGATTGTTGTAGATGCTCTTTTTATTATTTAAATCGTTAATGTAAAGCGTATCTGGCAAGGTTTTAATGACACTTGACCAAAATTGCTCACTTTCTTTTAACGCATGCTCTGCTGTAATGCGATCACTGATATTAATGAAACTTAATAGTGCTTGGTCTCGACCAACGCTATCCAGCGTGCCGTTCACTAAATAGTATTGACTATTGCCATCTAACGAAGTGAATTTTATTTCCGTACTAAAACGCGCTTTATTCTCATGAATTTTTTGTGCGATATCGATCATAAGATCTTTATTGTAAAGCTTAAACAATTCAGCAATCTTGCCTAAAATCTCACTCTTGCTGGCACCGTTATAAATTTTTAGCGCCGCTTCGTTAATATCAATTAAATGAAACGACGATCTTAAGCTAGCAAATTCTTTAGGATGTTGTTGAATGTAGTCATGCACACTCTCGCCATTCAAATTGGTTAGCCAATCACGCACCAACGAAATATCAATATGCCACATACCTATGCCTGAACCATTATACAAAGCTCGATAACGGGAACGGCTGATGTTTAATAAATCTCGATCCGCAGCCTGACGGCTCACATCACGCAATACCCAAATGATGGTTGGTGCAGATTTTTCTAAATGAGAAAAATGCTGATTAATATCTAAGGTAACTAATTTGCCATTAAAATCCACCAGCACCTCACCATAATGAGTTAGGTTACTGCCGTTTTTATCGCCCCAGTTTTTCAACCAAGGTAAGCCATCATAGGGAAACACTTTTTGAATAGACTTACCTATAACACTGTCTACCTCTTGTCCTTGTAACCATTTACCAGCAGAGGTGTTACAGAAAATAATTTTGCCATTTAAAGTTGTGGTGATAACCACTTCATCTATGCAATCTAGGGTTTGCTCGGCCCTTTGTGATTTGCGGTTAGAGCGCGCCAATAGCTGCCCACTCTCATTATGAATACGACCAATTACTTTCAATGCCACATACGATAAAAAGATGTAAAGGATAATGAAGAAAATTTTCGGCAGCGCTAACGATATAATTTCTTTTTGTAAAAATCCGCTACGTTCAATGGCCACGATCACCCATGGTGTGCCTTTAATCTCACGGGTTTCTAGCACAGGCACTGTAACGTCTTTTAGATTATTTGGCCGTGTTTGATAGGTAAAATCTTCAGCACTCATGATAATGTGACCATTGCGCGAGTCAGCCACTAAAATTCTAAAATTACCGTAGTTATCGCTTTCTATGATTTTGTTATAGACCTGTATTTTTCGACTGACGGCCAAGTAATAAGGCTGTCCAATGTAATATGACAAGTCATAAATAAAATGCACGCTGCCTACCCCTTCAAAAGAATCGGCAAACATTAAAATAGGCTCAGGGTTTGTCTGCTGACCTTTTATAAAATCCGCTAAACGGGAAATTTGTTTTGAATAAAGTAATTCATATTCGGACGTCACCACTTTTAAATTTTGATCAAACAAAATAAACCCATGGTAATCGGCCAAGGTATGATTTAAAGCACTACTGATGCCTTTAAATGAGGATGACGAATCGTGTTGCTGAGTAAGCTGACTGAGTCCTTCTTGATAATGGGCAATGATAGGAGGAATGCTGCTTTTTTGTGCGTAAATGCTATTAGCGGTTTGCTTGGCCAAACTGGACAAGGTGTTATCCAGCACAAATTCTCGATGCTCTTCACCATTGTGAAATTGAATATAAAAAGAGACAGCTTGTGTAGCGAGAAGGAATAAGAAAAACAGCAGAATCAGCACATGCACTGAATCTTTTTTTATTGTTATTAATCGATCAATTAGCATTGATTTCCCTACCTGTTTGCGTTTCGCTGCTTAATCTATTACTTTGCAGCTTTTCCTTGCATGACCATCTAATTTAAGGGCATTACCTATATGGCTCAGTACGTATTTACCATGAATCGCGTAGGGAAAGTGGTTCCCCCTAAGCGTGAAATCCTCAAAGACATCTCCCTTTCCTTTTTCCCTGGCGCCAAAATTGGTGTGTTAGGCCTAAACGGTGCTGGTAAATCCACCTTACTGCGTATTATGGCAGGGGTCGATACCGAATATAACGGTGAAGCGCGTCCACAGCCAGACATTCAGATCGGATATTTACCACAGGAACCGGAATTAGACCCTAATAAGGATGTACGCGGCAACGTACAAGATGGTTTACGTGAACTATTCGACGCTATGGCGGAGTTGGATCAGGTTTACGCCGACTATGCCGATCCTGACGCCGACTTTGACAAGCTAGCAAAAAAACAAGGCCAGCTAGAAGCCATCATCGAAGCCAACGATGGCCATAACATTGATAACATCATGGAGCGTGCAGCCGAAGCCCTGCGTTTACCACCATGGGATGCCGACGTGACAAAACTATCCGGTGGTGAACGTCGTCGTGTGGCCTTGTGTCGTCTGCTATTAAGCAAGCCTGACATGTTACTTTTGGACGAACCTACCAACCACTTGGACGCCCAATCCGTAGGCTGGCTGGAGCGCTTCCTTGAAGACTACCCAGGCACAGTGGTGGCCATTACCCACGATCGTTACTTCTTAGATAATTGTGCCGAGTGGATCCTAGAGCTAGACCGCGGCCACGGCATTCCTTTCCAAGGAAACTACACCAGCTGGCTTGAGCAAAAAGAAGCCCGTCTTGAGCAAGAGCAAAAACAACAGTCCGCATTAGACCGTACGATTAAGCACGAATTAGAATGGGTACGCTCGAATCCGAAAGCACGTCAAGCCAAGAGCAAAGCGCGTTTAGCACGCTTCGAAGAATTAAATAGCCAAGAGACGCAAAAACGTAATGAAACCAACGAGATTTTCATTCCACCTGGTGAGCGTCTTGGAGACTTGGTTGTGGAATTTGATGGGGTAAGCAAAAGCTTCGGCGATCAATTACTCATCGACAACTTCACCGCAAAAATCCCGCAAGGGGCCATCGTGGGTGTCATCGGTGCCAACGGTGCAGGTAAGTCCACTTTATTCCGTATGGTAGCCGGTACCGAACAACCAGATAGCGGTGAGATCCGCATCGGCTCAACAGTAAAAACCGCCTTTGTTGAGCAGCTACGTGATCAACTAGATGACAACAAAACCGTTTGGGAGTGCATCAGCGACGGCCATGACATGTTGCAGATCGGTAACTATGAAACCAGCTCTCGTGCTTACTGTGGTCGCTTTAACTTTAAAGGCAACGATCAACAAAAACGTGTAGGTGAGCTATCCGGTGGTGAGCGTGGTCGCTTACAGTTAGCCTGCGTATTAAAGCAAGGGGCTAACATGCTATTACTCGATGAGCCATCCAACGACTTGGATGTGGAAACCTTGCGTGCACTGGAGGAAGCCCTACTGAACTTCCCAGGTTGTGCTATTGTTATTTCACATGATAGGTGGTTTTTGGATCGTATCGCCACCCACATTCTTGCTTATGAAGGTGATAGCCAGCTGTACTTTATGGAAGGCAATTACCAAGACTATATGGAAGATAGAAAGCGCCGCTTTGGTGCCGAGGCCGATCAGCCTAAACGCATCAAATACAAACGCTTAAGTTAACGAGGAGTCGGCTCCTCGTTGAGGAGCCAAAATGACTGAACATCGTAACTTTGTGCGCATCCCGTTTGATGCTCAGACCACGGTCGGCCAAGGTAATCACAGCTGGCCCGTGGAACTCATAGACGTCAGCCTTAATGGCGTTCTCTTTAAGCAACCTGAGGTATGGAGCATCCACCCAGGTAACCCGCTTAAGATCGACATCCGTCTAGCCGATCACACCCATATTATGATGGACAGCCAACTGGTCCACATCACCCCAAAATATGTGGGCTGCCAATGTGTACACATCGACCTAGACAGCATCACCTTGTTAAAACGTTTAATTGAATTAAACGTCGGTTCTGATGAGTTTTTAGAGCGTGAGTTGTCGGCGCTTATTGCTGAACACGGGGATTCTTAATTGAAGCCCCCTTTCAAAACCAGCAAGAGGACGTTTAAAACGAAAGTTGCCCGTACAACCGGCATACCTACTACTAAATCTGGAAGAAAGCGAAAACAAACCCGTCTTTCTTCAAACATATTTGTACTCTTAGCCGCTTTATTTTGTATTGCGTATTTTCTGAAAGATAAGCATTAAATTATCTCCAACGCCTGCGAAATATGCTCCACCGCGATCACCCGCATGCCTTCGATACCGCCTTTAGGTAAATTGACTTTGGGAGGAATGATGCGTTTAAAGCTGATAACTTGAGAGTGCCGCCTCTTTTAAACGTTATATAATTTCCAACGCCTGCGAAATATGTTCTACCGCAATCACCTGCATACCTTCAATACCGCCTTTAGGCAAATTGGCTTTGGGAGCAATGGCGCGTTTAAAGCCATGCTTAGCCGCCTCTTTTAAACGCTCTTGCCCACTGGGCACTGGACGAATCTCACCAGACAACCCCACCTCACCAAATATCACCATGTCTTGCGGTAATGGATGATCGCGAAAGCTAGAAAGCACCGACATAAGCAAGGCCAAATCCGCAGAGGTTTCACTCACACGCACACCACCCACCACGTTGATATACACGTCTTGATCACCACAATGAATGCCACCGTGGCGATGCATGACGGCCAACAGCATACTCAAGCGATTTTGATCCAAGCCTACCGCCACACGCTTTGGATGACCAAAATGGCTCTCGTCCACCAAGGCTTGAATCTCCACCAAGATAGGACGCGTACCTTCCCAAACCACCATGACACTAGAGCCACTCACAGGTTGCTCGGAGCGACTCAAGAAAATGGAACTGGGGTTTTTCACTTCTTTTAGGCCGGTTTCCATCATGGCAAACACACCTAATTCATTCACCGCGCCGAAGCGATTCTTGATGCCGCGTAGGGTACGAAAGCGATTATCGCTGTCTCCTTCTAGCATGATGGAACAATCAATCATGTGTTCTAACACTTTCGGTCCTGCCAGCGAGCCATCTTTGGTCACGTGACCGACCAAGAATAAAACCGTATTACTTTGTTTGGCAAAGCGCGTTAAAAACGCGGCACTTTCACGTACCTGCGACACACTGCCTGGGGCGGATTCCACACCTGGGGTGTGCATCACTTGGATGGAGTCGATAACGATTACTTTAGGCTGATGGTTTTTGGCGATGGATATGATTTGCTCCACATCGGTTTCTGCCAACATTTGCAGTTTATCTGTGGGCAGATTCAAGCGTTGCGCGCGCAAAGCAACCTGCTGCAACGATTCTTCACCTGTGATGTATAAGACGGGCATGTGCTCTGCAAGATAACACATGGTCTGCAGCAACAAGGTTGATTTACCGGCACCTGGGTGACCGCCAATCAGATTCACTGAACCCGGTACTAACCCGCCGCCTAGTACGCGATCAAATTCAGCCATGCCAGAGCTAAAACGCGGCAAGGCATCCAAAGACACTTCATTAAGTTTTACGATTTTATTAAAACCCGCGCCCGCACTACCGGCATAACCTTCTCGTACAGATGCGGACTTAGACGCTGAAACCGTAAACTCTTGCAGTGTGTTCCATTGACCACAGGCACTGCATTGCCCTTGCCACTTGCTGTGGTCGGCGCCACAGTCGCTACACACATACGCAACCTTGCGCTTTGCCATCTTGTAACCCTTAAATGCGTTTTTACAGCATTGTACCCATTAACATGGTGGCACCATAGCCTAGGGTGTAAGCACAGAATAAAAGCACAAAGAATTTTAAGTAACTCATGAAGGTCAGTGCTTCCACTTTACTCATGGCAACGATACCCGCCGCCGAGCCAATGATCAGCATAGAACCGCCCACACCCACAGCATAGGTCAGCGATAACCACTCTTGCATGCTCATGGTCACATCGGATTTTAATAACGCTGCGGTTAATGGAACGTTATCGATAATGGCAGACAAAATACCCATTACGTAGTTAGCAATCCACACAGGCATGACATCATAAATACGCACGAACGATTCCAACGCATGAATTTCTTTTAATGCTCCCACCAACAACAAGATACCCAAGAAGAACATCAAGGTGTCAAACTCAATTTGGCGGATGTAATTTAAGATAGGATCGTTTTCGGTATCTTCACCAAATGCTCTCGCCACTAAGAACATAATGGATAAACCGAACAAGAAAGTCAGCACCGGCGGAATATCAAATAGAATATTACTGGCGATGGTTCCCAGGATGGTAAAGATAAAAATAAATGCAATGGCGACGTCCACAGGCTCGTGGCTGTCTTTTTGCCTTTGTATGGTCAGTGTATCTTTTAGGTTGAAACTCAATAGGGTTGCCAACAAGATCACAGCCAAAAGAGCTGGCAGAGAAAGCATCAACAAATTCACAATACTGGCTTTGCCCTGTAAGAAGATCATCAACGTGGTCACGTCACCAGTAATCATGGCCACACCACCTGAGTTCACTGCAAATACCACCACGGTGGCAAAACGCACGGTTTTTTTCGCATCCAATTTCAACGACAAAATCAGGGCAATGGAGATTAACGTCGCCGTAATGTTGTCGGCGAGAGATGAGAAGACAAATGCGAAGAGGGCAATTAAAAATAGCAATTTACGTTCAGTAATCTGCTGAGGCAGAAAGCGATAAATAAGGCTTTCAATCAAACCTTTTTTGTTGAGATACACAACAAAGGTCATGGCGGCCAATAAGAATAACCAGAGCCCAGCAATTTCTGAGATATTCTCGTACAGGCCTTCCATGACTAATTCGTGATTAGCTTCGTGACCTGAAAAAATAAACAACAACAACCAAGAGAAGGTACCGAAGAACAGAACGGTTTGCGCCTTATTCACGTGAATCACGTCTTCAAGGATCACAAACAACAAACCAATGAACGCCAACCCAATTATGGTCATGGATAAGTAATCAGACACGGGCACACCACTTAGTTGATAAATTTTGCACGCATTCTAGTGGATGAGCACAGCGCAAGCTATAACCACTAAGGGAGAGATGAGATAAGAAGTGTAAAGAATCGTAGTATTAATAGCTGCGTTGAAGCCATACACACCTCAACACAGCTTGCCGCTTAAAAATTACGATTTTTTAGGGGATTTCACTAAATAACAAAACCAGATAACCGCCCAAACCGCAGATAATACTGAGCCCACGATAATACCAAGACGATCCTGATCAAAGTTATCTTGGCCAGTTTGATCAAACGCCAAACCGCCGATGAATAAACTCATGGTAAAACCCACACCACTTAAAACTGCAATGCCGTAAACCTGAGACCAACCGACACCCTTGGGCAAGGCACCCAGTTTCAATTTCACACCTAACCAAACCATACTCATCACGCCTAGCTGCTTGCCCACAAATAAGCCAAGCACAATCCCTAATGGAATGCTGTGGGTCAAATCAGAAACGCTCAAGTTACCTAATGACAAGCCAGCATTTGCAAAGGCAAATATAGGTAATATCAAAAAGTTCACAGGCGAATGTAGGTCGTGTTCTAACTCATGCAGTGGGCGTGTCGCTTGGCCATCCCAATCCACACCCTTCATTGGAATAAATAGCGCTAATGCCACACCCGCTAAAGTTGCGTGCACACCAGATTTCAACAAGGCCACCCACATAATGGCACCTATGAATAAATACGCGGATTTACTTACCACATCCATACGATTCATAAAGAACAAGATCGCAATACACACACCCGTAACTGACAAGGCCAATACAGATAGTTGTTCGGTATAAAATAATGCGATGACAATGATGGCACCTAGGTCATCAAAGATGGCTAAGCTCACCAAAAATACTTTTAATGCTGCAGGCACACGCTGGCCCAACAAAACAACAATACCTAATGCAAAGGCAATATCCGTTGCCATTGGAATGGCCCAACCTTGAATGGCCAGCTCGTTACCCCAGTTTAAATAGGCATAAATACCTGCTGGCACTACCATGCCGCCAATCGCTGCCAGAGCGGGTAATGCCACTTTTTGTGGGCTGTTCAAATCCCCCACGATGGCTTCTCGTTTAAGTTCTAAGCCAACATGCAAAAAGAAAATGGCCATTAAGCCATCATTGATCCATAACAGGAGAGGCTTACTGATTTCGAAGGTCTCAACCGCAACGGTGAGTTTAGTAGTTAATAACTGCTCATAAAGCCAGCTTAGCGGAGAGTTCGCGACGATCACTGCCATTGCAGCGGCGGTCATCAGCAGTAATCCACTGGCTGCATCCATTTTCATAAATCGACGTAACGATTCGAGCATGCTTATTTCCTAGTAGCAAAAATTGTTTATAAGTATGACGGAAAGTCCTCATAGTTCAATGAAAACCGGACATTTTGCGCCCATAAAAAAACGGTGCTAAGTATGACCTTAACACCGTTTTAAGAGTTCAGACTACCACGTATTTATTTGTGATAAGCCGGACTTAACTCCACAACCGCCTCAATAAAGGCTTTAGCATGCTCTGGGTCCACAAATTGGTGGATACCGTGACCTAAATTAAATACATGACCCGTACCCTCGCCGTAAGAAGCCAGAATACTGGCTACTTCTTCGCGAATACGCTCAGGTTGAGCATACAATACATTGGGATCCATATTTCCTTGCAAGGTCACTTGATCCCCAACTCGACGGCGAGCTGCACCTATGTCAGTTGTCCAGTCTAACCCTAAAGCGTCACAGCCAGTATCCGCCATCATTTCTAACCACTGACCTGCACCTTTAGTAAACAGAATCACTGGCACTTTACGGCCTTCATGCTCACGGATTAAACCATCCACAATCTTCTGCATGTATTTAAGAGAAAACTCTTGATACGCCGCGTGACTTAAAACACCACCCCAGGTATCAAAAATTTGCACAGCCTGAGCACCGGCTTGAATTTGCGCATTGAGATAATCAATCACGGAAAGTGCTAATTTATTTAACAGCTCATGCATGACTTCAGGCTGGTTATACATCATGGCTTTCACATGACGGAAATCTTTACTGCTGCCACCTTCCACCATGTAAGTCGCCAAGGTCCAAGGTGATCCTGAAAAACCAATTAATGGCACACGACCATTCAATTCTTGGCGAATCGTTGAAACGGCTTTGGTCACATAGGACAAATCACTGGCTGTATTAACCACAGGCAATGCTGCTACATCCGCTTCGGTGCGCACAATTTTTTTGAATTTTGGACCTTCACCGGTTTCAAAATACAAACCTAAATTCATGGCGTCAGGAATAGTTAAAATATCACTGAACAAAATCGCCGCATCTAACCCCGGGTAGCGATCCAAGGGTTGCAAGGTGACTTCACAAGCAAATTCATGGTTCATGCATAAATCCATGAAAGAGCCTGCATTGGCACGACTCGCACGATATTCTGGCAAGTAACGACCCGCTTGGCGCATCATCCAAATAGGAGTGCGGTCAACAGGTTGCTTTAATAAAGCGCGAAGAAAACGATCGTTTTTTAATTCAGTCATACTTTCCAACAAAAACAATGCGCCCAAAAGGGCGCGAGAACTTAATCTTTAATATTAAAGTCTTCTAATTCGTACAAGGTAACATCCGTGCCATCCGGTACATAGTAAGAAACACTCAATGCGTTAGCCACATCATCCGATACCGTATCTGACGCAATCGTTAGATTCACAATTGCCGTTTGTGAGGCATCATCTATTTCTACCGACACGGTATTACCATTAACGGTTACAGCGCCCGCACCACCAGCAGAGGTCGCATTAGTTAAATTACCATTACCCAAAGAAAGCAATAATGTTGCATCACTCGGCAAGCCCTGTGAACAGCGATTTTTTACTTTAACCGTATAAGTAGACGTACCACCTGAAACATCCACGCTCGTTTTAGGGAATCCAGCTTCTGTTAAGGACGCGTAAAACCCGATAAGGTCTACGTTAACACTACCACCTGTAATAAGTGGTCCACCCACGGTTTGAACTTGAATACTCGCCGTTCCCAAACCATTCAATGTCGTGAAACTTTCTGGACGTGAAATCGATGCAGATACTAAATGCCCTCGTTCAGCTAAATACTCATACTTTTTATCGGCTGCTGATTTAGCTGCATTAGCAGGTATGGCGTTCCAAATACCTTCCCAAACAGGAAACACATTCGGCGGGGCGATACTGGCTACCGCACCATCCCCATTTGAACTCAGTACATCTACATCATTCGTATTAATTGTAATGCCTGAATCTAGTGGTAGGTGATTTCGACGCATTGTCGAATCTGACACACGCCACGCAATGTTTTGCGGGCCTGCACTCGTACTTGCATCAACGCAAGTTAATGGGGCGCTTGTATCATAACGACCTAGGCTATCATTCCAAGCAAATGGCCCTTCGATGTAGGCAGAATTTCCTTGCGACATTTGTACGCGCACGCTACCCACTAAATTAATTTGCTCTGCGCAGTGATCTGCCGCTAATGCTCCACTGGAACAATTCACACCCTGATATTTCACTGCCGGTGTTAAGTCTAAAGATCCATTGTTATTTGAGTCGATGAATTCTTCAAAGAAGTTAGAGCTATCAACACCGTACGTAGGCGTACCCGTTGAATCCACATAAACCTGATAAGCACTGGTATTCCAACCAAAGTCTGCGACTGTATCACCATCGATATCCACAATTGGCTGGTACTCTCCATCTGTTTCGAAGGTGCCATTTCCGTTTGCATCGATAAATGCCTCACCATATGTAGTGAAAGACTCACCTAGATCAAACAAGCCATTACTGTTTGCATCTTGGTAATCGCCTTGTCCACGAGTAAAGGCAACGATCGTAACATAACCATCTACAGGACGCGGGTTTGAGCTCTCCCAATTCACCGTACATTTCCCAGCAGCGGTTTCACAACTCGGTTGAATCATGCCGCCAGTCGCTCGAAAATACACACGAGTCCCATCAATCACTGGGTTTTGATTGTGATCACCAATACGCACATTTAAGGTCACACTACTTCCATCTGTAGACCATGCATTCGGGTTAAAAGGAGCTGCAGAAATACTAAAACTATTTTGATCACCTAAGCTTGTCGCCATTGTAATTGGAGTCGACATAGTCGTGATCGTATCTGTCACGTTACCTAATTCATCTTTCACATCAATAGATGCTTTCGCACGTAATGTACCTGCCGCAGCTCCTGCGTTTAACATCACATTTACAGTACCATCAGCACCGGTAATGGCTTTTGCTAAAGACAATGCCGCACCGCCGTACTCATGATCCAGTGCAAACTCTACCGTGCGATCAGGCATAGGGTTACCAGAACGGTCTAATACTTGGAATGTTAATTTACTGAGAGAAGGCACATCGCCTGCGCCATAACCACTTAAAGCAATCAGGCTAGGGTCAGCACTAACAAATTGAATCGCGCCTATTTGAGCCGCTTCTACATCAATTGTGGTACGAGCTGTAGCATTTGGATTGGTGTCAGTTTCATCCGCGATATAAACAACTACGTTATCCGTTGCACCGGACTCTTTGCCACAACCCAAGTCTTTGTATGTTGCTGTGGCAGAACCTGAGGTTTTAATCACAGCCGGTGTAAATTCAGCTAACCCTGCACTAGAACAGGTTGATACAAACGACACCTCACGCAATCCTAAAAATTCAGAGTTGTTATCATTCATATCCACCAAATCAACGGTTACCGTTGTGCTACCCGCAGCAGATAAAGATTCACCACCACTTAGACCTGTTGTCGCAACACCTACTTGGAAACCACTTCCAGTGCCTGACCCTAAACCGACTAATACATTATCTTCAACAACTGTATCGGGCTCTTCTGTCTCTTTATCATCCGTGGAATCACCTGTTGTGTCTTCTGTTGCGTCGGATTTCGTAAAGTTTGAACCATCCGAATCATCTGAACCGCCACAGGCTGTCAGCAATGACAGCAGGACCATCATGGTCCACATTATTATTGTATTTTTCATGTTATTCCCTGTTTATATTTCAAGTCAGGCTTGCATTGTGTGGCGGTTATTATCTCTGCAACTCGCTCAACTAACAATGACACAGATACAAAAAAGCACGGCTAATCTGCTGATTGCCGTGCTTTTTTTGTAACAGCGCTGATTAAATTTTAGACATCAAGAAAGTCTAAAATACCTTCAGCTGCTTGGCGTCCTTCCCAGATGGCGGTTACAACAAGGTCCGAACCACGCACCATGTCACCACCAGCAAATACTTTTTTGTTGCTAGTTTGGAATTTGAACTCTTGCTCTTCAGGTGCGACCACACCATCCCAGCTGTTTAATTCAATACCGAAATCTGCAAACCAAGGTGCCGGACTTGGACGGAAACCGAATGCTACTAATACGGCATCCGCTGGTAGAACTTCTTCAGAACCTTCGATCACCTCTGGGCGACGACGACCATTCTCATCTGGCTCACCCATACGCGTGGTGACCACTTTAACCCCTTCAACCTTGTCTTCACCAACAATGGCAACAGGTTGACGGTTAAATAGGAACTTCACACCTTCTTCTTTCGCATTCACCACTTCACGCTTAGAGCCCGGCATGTTTTCTTCATCACGACGATAAGCACAGGTTACGGCTTTGGCACCTTGACGGATAGAAGAGCGGTTACAGTCCATAGCGGTATCACCACCACCCAGTACAACAACCTTTTTACCCTTCATATCGATGAAGTCTGCCGCGTCTTTTTCCCAACCCTGGTTATGATTCACATTGGCAATTAAGAAATCTAATGCGTCATATACGCCTGGTAATTCTTCACCTGGGAAGCCACCTTTCATGTAGTTATAGGTGCCCATACCTAGGAAGATAGCATCGTATTCAGCTTCTAAATCGCTGAATTGAATGTCTTTACCCACTTCAGTATTCAAACGGAATTCAACACCCATACCTTCGAATACTTCACGACGACGAGCCATAACGCTCTTTTCAAGTTTGAATTCAGGGATACCAAAGGTTAACAAGCCGCCAATTTCTGGGTACTTATCAAAAACCACTGGTTTCACGCCGTTTCGCGCAAGTACGTCAGCCGCACCTAAACCGGCAGGACCCGCACCAATGATGGCAACCTTTTTACCTGTAGCCACAACCTTGGACATGTCAGGACGCCAGCCCATGGCTAGCGCTGTATCGGTAATGTACTTCTCTACATTACCAATGGTGACGGCGCCAAAGCCATCGTTTAGGGTACATGCCCCTTCACACAAACGGTCTTGTGGGCATACGCGACCACATACTTCAGGCAGGGTATTGGTTTGGTGGCTGAGTTCCACCGCTTCCATAATGTTGCCTTCGCTCGCTAACTTTAACCAATTTGGAATGAAGTTATGTACTGGACACTTCCATTCGCAATATGGGTTACCGCACGCTAAACAACGATGGGCTTGTTCACCAGCTTGCTCTTGTTGGAACGGCTGATAAATTTCCACAAAGTTGGTTTTACGGGTTTGAATATCTTTTTTAGAAGGGTCCTGACGACCCACATCTAAAAACTGAAAATCATTGTTTAATCGTTTTGCCATACTCACCTCTATTCGACTCACTCGCTACTTGTGGATTACTCGGAGCGAGTCCGGGTGTTATTTAGCAGTTGTTCTAAGCTTGCAGCCTTTGGCTTCACCAACCAGAACTTGCCAATGTAGTTATCGAAGTTTTCCAAGATTTCTTGGCCCCAAGCACTACCGGTTTCTTCAACGTATTGAGAAATGGTGCTGCGTAAATGATTACGATGCGCTTCGGTTTCTTCGTTGCTAATGCGGTGAATATCCACCAACTCGTGGTTGTACTTATCCACAAACGTATTTTCTAAATCTAATACGTAGGCAAAACCACCTGTCATACCGGCACCAAAGTTATAACCTGTGCTGCCTAATACCGTTACTTGACCGCCTGTCATGTACTCACAGCAGTGATCGCCTGCGCCTTCTACGACGGCTTTCGCACCTGAGTTACGAACCGCGAAACGCTCACCGGCACGACCCGCTGCTAGTAGCTCACCACCAGTGGCACCATACAAACAGGTGTTACCCACGATAGACGCATCTTGAGATGCAAAGTCAGAACCTTTTGGCGGGAAGATCACAAGCTTACCGCCTGTCATACCTTTACCCACGTAGTCGTTGGCATCACCTTCAAGACGCATTTCAAGACCGCCTGCGTTCCACACACCAAATGATTGGCCCGCGGTACCTTCAAGATTGATCTTAATCGGTGCGCTAGCCATACCTTGGTTGCCGTGACGCAATGCAATCTCACCAGATAAACGCGCACCGATAGAGCGGTCACAGTTACCAATGGTGTAAGAGAACTCACCGCCTTTTTTACCTTCGATGGCAGCTAATGCATCCGTTACCATGCGTTCAGCCATGGCACCTTCATCGTAAGGATTGTTACGATCAACTTGTACCGTGTGCGGCTTATCAGCAGGAATATGATCACTGCCCAATAAAGGCGTCAGATCCAAGTTCTTCTGCTTGCTGGTCGTGCCTTCAATCATTTCAAGTAAGTCAGTACGACCCACTAATTCTTCTAACGTGCGAACACCGACAGCAGCCATCCATTGACGGGTTTCTTCTGCCACAAAACGGAAGAAGTTTTTCACCATTTCAACGGTGCCGATGAAGTGCTTCTCACGCAGCTCATCATTTTGTGTCGCAACACCAGTTGCACAGTTATTCAAATGACAAATACGTAGGTATTTACAACCCATGGCAACCATTGGTGTTGTACCAAAGCCGAAGCTCTCAGCACCTAGCATGGCTGCTTTCACAATGTCTAAACCGGTTTTTAAACCACCATCGGTTTGTAGACGCACGTTACCACGCAGATCATTACCACGCAGAGTTTGATGCGCTTCTGATAAACCAAGCTCAAACGGAGAACCAGCATACTTAATAGAAGTTAGCGGAGACGCCGCGGTACCACCGTCATAACCAGAAATGGTGATTAGATCTGCGTAAGCTTTTGCAACACCCGCCGCAATCGTTCCCACACCAGGTTCAGATACCAGTTTCACCGACACTTTCGCACGTGGATTCACCTGCTTAAGATCGTAAATTAGCTGGGCCAAATCTTCGATGGAATAAATATCGTGATGCGGTGGAGGTGAAATCAGAGTCACACCTGGCACCGAATAACGCAAGGTTGCAATCAGGTTGTTTACCTTACCACCTGGTAGCTGACCACCTTCACCCGGCTTCGCACCTTGAGCGACTTTGATCTGTAAAACATCTGCGCTGGATAGATAGTGTGGCGTCACACCGAAACGACCAGACGCAATCTGTTTGATCTTAGAATTTTTCACTGTGCCGTAGCGTTTAGGATCTTCACCGCCTTCACCAGAGTTAGAGTTACCACCTAGCTCGTTCATGGCTTGCGCTAATGCTTCGTGCGCTTCTGGCGACAAGGCCCCTAATGACATGGCCGCAGAATCGAAGCGCGGATAAATCGCTTCAACTGGCTCAACTTCATCAATAGAAATGCTATTCGCCGTATTAACTTTCAATAAGTCACGTAAAGTAGCCGCAGGACGGTTATTAACCAATTCAGCATACTTGTTATAAGCCGCTTGCGAACCCGTTTGTACGGCTTCTTGGATCGTAGTGATCACGTCTGGGTTAAACGCGTGATACTCACCACCGTGCACATATTTCAATAGACCACCTTGATCTAGAGACTTACGCGCTTTCCAAGCCGTTGCCGCATTGCGCTCAAGATCCGCTTGGAAATCATCGAAGCCCGCGCCTTGGATACGGCTAGTTAATCCACAGAAACATAGATCCACAACATCGTTGGCCAAACCAATGCCCTCGAATAATTGAGAGCCACGGTAAGATGCGATTGTTGAGATACCCATCTTAGATAGAATCTTCAACAAGCCTTTACGAATACCTTTACGGAAATTTTGGTTTGACTGTAACGGATCACCTAAAAGCTCACCCGTACGATGCATGTCTGCCAACACTTCATAAGTTAACCATGGGTAAACCGCAGTGGCACCAAAACCGATTAGTACTGCGAAGTGATGCGCATCACGGGCGTCACCGGTTTCGATCACAAGGTTGCTTTCTGTACGCAAACCTTTTTCGATCAAACCATGGTGTACAGCACCGGTTGCCATGGCAGACGGAATCACCAATTGACCTTGCTTAATATCGCGGTCAGAAAGAATCAGAATGGTCACACCTTCACGCGAAGCACTTTGCGCTTGTTCAACGAGACGTTGGATCGCGGCTTTTAGACCAAGCTCAGGTTCATACCCTAATGAAATAGTGGTGTAGTTGAATTCTTCTTTACCCGTATTTTTCAGACCGTTGAATTTCAACGGCGATAACACAGGACTAGTTAGCATGATACGACTTGCATGATCAGCCGTTTCAACGAATACGTTTTTCTCTTTACCAATACAGGTTTCAAGAGACATAACAATGGCTTCACGCAATGGATCGATCGGCGGGTTAGTTACCTGCGCAAACATTTGACGGAAGTAATCTGCAATGTGGCGAGACTTTTGTGACAATACTGCCATCGGCGCGTCATCACCCATTGAGCCTGTTCCTTCTACGCCCTGCTCGGCAAGCGGACGCAATACCTGCTCGCGCTCTTCGAAGCTAATTAGGTGCAGTTTTTGACGGGCTTTTAATTCGTCAGTATCCAGCGGTTGATCTTGGTTTTCTTGTAACTCAAGACGAGATTCAATACGCAAAGACTGTTCTTTCAACCACTTGCTGTATGGCTGAGAATTCTTCAGACGGTTATCGATTTCTTCTGCTTCAAGCACTTCGCCGGTTTGGGTATCGATAGCCAAGATTTGACCTGGACCAACACGACCTTTAGAAATCACATCTTCTGGCTTGTAGCTGTGTGTACCGATTTCAGACGCCACGGTGATGAAACCATTTTTGGTTTTCACCCAACGAGATGGACGCAAGCCGTTACGGTCAAGACCACAAACCGCGTAACGACCATCAGTGATTACAAGACCCGCTGGGCCGTCCCATGGTTCCATGTGCATCGAGTTGTAATCATAGAATGCACGTAAATCCGCATCCATGGTTTCAACATTTTGCCATGCAGGTGGAATCATCATACGAATAGCACGGAACATATCCATGCCACCGGTATGCAATAGCTCTAGCATGTTATCCATGGATGAAGAATCTGAACCCGTGGTGTTAACAACTGGCTGAATAGACTCAAGGTTATCTAATAACGGTGATTCGAATTTGCTGCTACGCGCCGCTGCCCAATTACGGTTACCGCGAATGGTATTGATCTCACCATTGTGAGCCAGCAAACGGAACGGCTGAGCTAAAGGCCAGCGCGGCGCTGTATTCGTAGAGAAACGCTGATGGAATACACAAATAGCCGTTTCTAAACGCTCATCGCCTAGATCCAAATAAAAGTTTGGAAGATCCACTGGCATCATCAAACCTTTATAAGACAAGGTTTTTTCTGACAGGGAACAAATATAAAAATCTGGGAATTCGTTTAACGCGATCTCAGCTTTGCGACGTGCGTAATAAAGCTGAACTGCAAATGCTTCTTCACTTAGCTCAGACTTCGCACTAACAAACACTTGCTCAAAACGTGGCAAGCAATCAATGGCCATTGGACCAAGGCAATCGTTATTGGTTGGCACTTCGCGCCAGCCGTGTACGCTTAAACCTTGATTCGCAAATGCTTCGTTCATGGCTTGGCGCTGTTTATCTGCCGTCGCCACATCAAGATCTAGGAAGACCATACCCACAGCATATTGCTCAGGCAGGTCAATACCCAAGTCGGCTTTAGCCACTTGGCGTAGGAAACCATCTGGTTTTTGAATCAGTAGGCCACAACCATCACCTGTTTTACCATCTGCCGCGATACCACCGCGGTGGGTCATACAAGTCAATGATTCAATGGCCGTACGCAATAGGTCGTGACTCGCTTGGCCTTCCATGTGGGCAATCAAGCCGAAACCACAGTTGTCTTTGAATTCACCTGGTGTGTACAGACCTGTTCTCATAGACGCTCTCATCAAAATTTCTTTATAAATCAATGCCTTATATGGCATTTGGACGCCGATTCAGTAGTTTTGAACAGACAAAAGGACGCTTATTCTACACGCGAGAGGGGACAGGCTCAAATAAATTAGCCAAACAGGGGATTTATCCCATGGGGAAAGGGGTATGGTCAACTTCGTTTTGTAACCAAATATGTCAGTGTTTAACGATCTGGAATCTGTCGTATATCAGCCTGAATTTTACTAATTGGCCGTACCCATGGCTGGCCATTCAATGTTTTAGAAAGCGCACTAGCTTCACGGCTAGCTTGCTGCTTTGTGTTGATGGGGCCGTAAACCACCACAAACCAAGGCTCACCTTTAAAGCGAGTCTCATAAATATTTAACTTACTGCCATCCATTTGCCTAGCAAAACGCTTAACAAAGGCCTTAGCACTATCTTCATTGCGTACACCCAGCAGCTGGAGAGCATAAGACTGACTGGGCGCTTGCAACAAGGGATGTATCGGTCGAGCGTTAGCTGAATCCGACACAACCTCTTTAGGCGTATGAGTGGTTATTTTGCCTACCGCTTGAGGCGCCGTCTCTACCCTCTTGGATATAGATTCATCCGGCCTAGATTCCTCGACAGCTTCACCTTCTATCTTAGTCGCCGTAACCTGAGTCTCAGACTCCTCTTCACTGTCGCTGATAATTTGATTCAACAACTCGTTGGCATCGGCTGGGCCTTCCTCAAGTTCGATGGCGCTTAATTGATTTTGGGTGGCACCTGGATTCGAACTGGCGATCTCTTTTGTCTGCTCAAGGCGCTTGGCTTGCTCTTGTAGAAGCATGGCAATAGCATCATCACTTTCGACTTTAACTTCTTGCTCTTGGTATAAAACAGATACGATAAGAACGGCACCAATCAAGCCAACCGCAGCAATATGCCCCATTGGAAATTTGCTGGCCCGCAATTTTTGCTGATCTTGCTCCAACTCCACCAACTCCATTAATTTTCCAGGTACCCCTTTGCTCAATAACCAAAGCTGGTGAATATCTTTCATACTCAATGGAAGAACGTCGATCCCCGCGCCCTTAAACAACTGGGAAATAAACGCTTCACTCTCCTCTTCGGTAAAAGGCTGCAACTCAATCAGGTGATAAAGTTTGTTTTCAAAATGGGTTTGTAATGCACTCAAGCGCCCTTTTAGACTTTCATCACCACACAATATGAGGCGCCAACCATGGGCGAGTGTGGATTTTTCAAGTAGGAGCTGAATGACTTGATCATCCAATAAATGCGCATCATCAATTAATAAATGGAAAGTCTCATTGTCCGCCGCCATCTTAGATAGCTGAGTATCGAGATCCACCAAGTTAGCTTCACAGCCTAGCTGAAGAGCAATTACGTCAATTAGATCGGTTAATTGATTAGTCTCAAAACCATTGATAACAACAAGTTGGTGATGCACGCTTAACTGCGCAGAGGCGGCTTCTAGCAAAGCCGTTTTACCGATGGCGGAAGGGCCCGTAATGAGCACCGCCATAGCACTGAATTCCTGAACATGCAGCAACATATCCAATTGCTGCGCACGTTCGCCTATCAGGATAATGTCGGGAGATGTCTTATGTGAGTCAGCCATCTTGCCCTCCATTTTTATTATTAGTTGGTTAGGTGCTTAAGAGTAGCGTCAAGTTGTTCTAGTGCGAAATCCGAGGTAGTGACCGCCTCGCCCATTGCTCGCAGAAGAACCAATCTCAGCTTACCATCTAACACCTTTTTGTCTACTGCCATAAGTGACTTAAAACGCTCGGCCGTCATGCCTTCTGGGCACTTAACTGGTAAATGGGCATCCAACAGAATTTTTTCGATGCGATCCACGTCTGTTTGATCAATCCAATCTAATCGAGCGGATAAATCAGCCGCCATGAGCATGCCAGTTGCAACGGCTTCTCCGTGCAACCAATTACCATAACCTTGATCCGTTTCTATGGCATGACCAAACGTATGCCCTAAATTTAAGATCGCTCGAATACCGCCTTCCTTTTCATCTTGAGCCACTACTTTTGCCTTATTCGCACAGGATGTCTCAATGGCATATATCAAAGCTTCGGTATCTTTTGCATTTAGCTTGCTCATGTTCACTTCCAGCCAATCGAAGAAAGGCAAATCACAGATCAAGCCGTATTTAATGACCTCAGCCACACCTGCGGCCAATTCATTTGCTGGTAGCGTATTTAAGCTATTAACGTCAATCACCACACAATTTGGCTGGTGAAAAGCACCAATCATGTTTTTACCCAACGCATGATTGACACCCGTTTTACCACCTACAGATGAGTCGACCTGAGACAGTAGCGTGGTAGGAATTTGAATGAAATCAACACCACGCTGATAGCTGGCTGCAGCAAACCCGGTCATATCGCCAATAACACCACCCCCTAAAGCTACCAAGGTAGTCGTTCGGTTATGGCGTTTGCTTAGAAGTGCATCAAAGATTAAATTCAGATGTTCAAGGTTTTTGAATTCCTCACCATCGGGCAAAATAACCTCATCCACCTGAAGGCCAGAAAACATTTTCTTTGCTTTCTCTAAATATAAAGGCGCAATGGTTTCATTGGTTACGATCATCACTTGCTTGCCTTTAACATATGGCGCAACCAGAGATAGATCATTCAGCAAATCTTGTCCAATAAAAATCGGATAACTACGTTCGCCTAAATCAACGGTTAATGTCTTCATGTTATTCAATAATATTAATTTCAGAGAGTCGTTTTAAAATTTCTTGAACGACAAATTTGGGATTACGGTCATCCGTATGAATGGTGATATCGGCCACCTCTTGATACAGAGGGTCTCGCTGGGCCATCAAACGAGTCAGTACTTCTCTCGGATTATCTATTTGCAATAAAGGTCGATTTTTGTCTTTTGCTGTGCGTGCAAGTTGCTGTTCAACCGAAGTTTTGAGGTACACGACTGTGCCACGACTTTTCAAGTGTAAGCGGTTTTCTGGGCGTAAAACTGCACCGCCGCCAGTTGCCATGAGCACATCTTTCTCTTGCGTAATTTCATCAATAGCTTGAACTTCGCGATCGCGGAAGCCTTGCTCACCTTCCACATCAAAAATCCACGGTATATTACAGCCACAGCGATCTTCTATTTCTTTATCGCTATCTTTGAATTCCAATTTTAGTTCAGTGGAAAGCAAACGGCCGATGGTGCTTTTACCAGCACCCATCGGCCCCACTAAATAGATATTATGTTTTGCCATAATGCTCTCTAGCGATTGCTCAATACATCCTTCACGAGTCTTGGTGTAATGAAGATGAGCAATTCACTCTTGTCTTCTGTATGCGTCGTTCGGCGGAATAAACGACCAATCACAGGCAAGTCACCAAAGAAAGGCGTCTTGTCTATTTGGGTTACATCTTCTGATTGGAAGATACCACCTAATACTATGGTTTCACCATTATTTACTAGAACTTGTGTTTCAAGCTCGTTGGTATCAATTGTCGGGATATTATTGATAACCTCACCAATTGCATCTTTATTGATGATCAAATCCATTAAGATGCGATCATCTGGCGTGATTTGCGGCGTCACTTCTAATTTCAGTACCGCCTCTTTAAAGGTAATGGTGGTAGCGCCGCTAGCAGATGCTTGCTCATATGGAATTTGCGAACCAGCTTGAATACGCGCCGTTTGTCCGTCCGCTGTAATTACGCGAGGTTGAGAAATGATTTCTGCTTTGCCATCGGACTCCATTGCTGACAATTCCAAATCCAGCATGTAATCAAAGGCATTTACGCCTATCCCGAACGTTGTGGCATTTGCACTATTTACTGGCATATTCACAACGTTAGCATTATTTAAATCAAAATCTTCAGGGTCATCTCCATTCAAACGATCCACAACAATATTATTGTACGCCGTAGTAGCAGAACGGTTACCACCTGCTGTAAAGATCTTGTCATTCTTAAGGACGCCATACCCTCCACCCCAACGAATACCTAAGTTCTCTCCAACATTGGTAGACGCTACAACGATACGTGCCTCAATCAACACTTGGCGAACCGGTACATCTAATACTTTTATTGCACGGCGCACAGCTTCAATCGCATTACTGGTATCTTGCAAAATAATAGTGTTGGTCCGAGCATCTACACTCGCACTGCCTCGATCACTTAATAGGGAGCCTTCTGCAGAAACCAAAGCCAGTAAATCAGTGGCTTTTGCATAGCGCACTTGCAAGAATTCTGTACGCAAGGGTGCAAAATCTTCCACCTGTCTATTGGCTTCTAGCTCAATCTTTTGACGATTTGCAATTTGATCAGCAGGGCCAATCATCAATACATTGCCTATTTGTTGTTTAGCCAAACCCTGTGACTTAAGAACAATATCCAAGGCTTGATCCCAAGGCACATTTTTCAAACGAAGTGTAATATTGCCCTGAACCGTATCGCTGGCAACCAAGTTAAAGCCAGTAAAATCCGCAATGATCTGGAGTACCGTGCGCACTTCAATATCTTGGAAATTTAATGATAATTTCTCGCCCGTGTAAGGAAAACGCTCTTCTTTAAGTTGTTCTTCTTCTGCCTTAGTTAGTGGTTTCACATTAACAGTTAACAAGTTATCTGTTTGGTACGCTAAATACTCATAACGATCATCACTTGGCTCAATAAAGAATACTGGCTTGCCTGCTTCTAGAGTTGCATCAATAAATTTTACAGGAGTAGCAAAATCACGCACATCTAAACGGCGACGCATCTCTTCTGCAATGCGCACGTTATTGAACTCAACTCGAATGCGTCCTGACTCCTGACTAATATCCACTGGGACATTTGGATTACTTAGACTAATTAAAACTTGCCCTTCACCTAAATCCCCACG
>JABXIK010000138.1 GCA_013373125.1 Gammaproteobacteria bacterium
GACTTGGTAATGCCTGGGCCGCCTTTGCGTGGAATTTTATCTCCGGCACACACATCTATCACATACAGGGTTAAATCTGAAAGCTCAGGACTAAATGTGGCGGATAAATTATCACCGCCACTTTCTACGAGAACCATTTCTAACCCTTCGTGACGATCTTGCAATTCTTTAACCGCTGCCAAGTTCATGGAAGCATCTTCACGAATGGCAGTGTGTGGGCAACCACCGGTTTCCACACCCATGATGCGATCTTCATCCAGTGCTTTATTGCGCATTAAAAACTGCGCATCTTCCTTGGTATAAATGTCATTAGTGACCACAGCAATGTTGTAGTGATCACGCATGGTTTGGCATAACATTTTTAAAAGGGCGGTTTTACCGGAACCCACTGGGCCGCCGACGCCTACTCTAAGTACTTGTTTCATATTTTAAACGGAGCTAGCTGCATGATTAATACTGCGTTAAGAAAAAATTTTAGCTCGTTACATAGGCCCACTATGCGCCTTGATAAAATTTTTCCTTGCCTTGTATTAATGGCTTCGCTGACGCTCCTTTCTCCTTTGTTGATTCTGTATAAGCTAGAGACATTGGTACTACTGAGTTAATCAATATTTTTATCTCGTTACATAGGCTAGCTATGCGCCTCGTTAAAAATATTGCTTTGCCTGGTACTACCTGCCTCGCTAACGCTTTTGATTTGTATGTTTTATTTAGGGTTACGTTCCTACCATTAACTTTTTCAAAGCTCCCGACGTCTGACACCAGACACCCGACTTTATGATCGAAACAACCTTGAATACTGCTGTTCATGTAACGCAGATGCCATGGCTAAACCCATCAGGCCAGTACCAAGATCATCGTCTTGCATATCACTGGCGCGCTCACATGCATTTGCAATATGCGGAATCAAATGTTTCAAAATTTGCTGTGCCTGAGTTTGCCCCAATGGCAATGCTTTACTGGCACAGGTCACTTGGTTTTCTACCCAGCTCCAAGCAAAACCCAATAAACCGGTTTGTTTATCAATACCACTTAATACGGCAGCCAATGCATTCAAGGTCACCACGGTCGGGCGGTCTATATGTTTTAAATACAATTCCCGCTCTGGGTCTTGGCCTAGGTGCCACTGCCCGTAGGCACTACCCACTTGAATGTCTTCTAAATAGAGCTCTTTGGTTTCACGAAAACTTAATAACGTTTCATTCCATTTATTCACGCTTGCGTAATCTTGTTGCTGCCAAGCTTCAAAACAACGCAAATAAATCGGTAAATCCAGCTGTCCTAATGCAAACTGCAAGCTGTCATGAATCCAACTTTTGACATCATCTGCATTTTTACACCAGTCGCTATCTAACGCATATTCCAAACCCTGACTGTAAGCAAACGCGCCTACAGGTAATGCAGGGCTGGACAAATGCAACAGCGCTAACAGACTTTGCTGATTTGAATTAGTGATGATGGCCATGGGAATGTCCGTGATGATGATCGTCGTCATCATGAGAGTGTGAATGTCCATGACTGTGACCCGTACCCGGTGCATAGGCACCGTTTTCAGGCTCGAATGGCGCCTGCTCATGCGTCACATGAATCCCTAAACCGCGCAGCATGTCATCTAATACGTAATCTTCTTGAAAACGTAAAAAGCCTTCGCCAATTTGCAAGGGCACATGACGATTCCCTAGGTGATAACAACCACGTGCGAATAGAGTCGCATCTTGCACTTGTGCTGTTGATACCGCTTCATTGGACGCCAACACAGTTAATAATTCCCCAGCGTCATTGGTTAACACAGTACCATGACGCAACACCTGACCGCGCTCAATTTGAATACCAGCATCGTTACCATTATCAGTTGTGATTTTTAAGCGCCCACGTTTGCGTTCATCGAAACTTAAGCTAATGGTTTCGCTAGCGGCACCATTGGGTAAATCACCTTCAAAAATCTTTGTAAATATTTTCATTTAATAAAGGTCGCGCGCGAGCGCCCTCCTACAATTCTTATTTAGCTAGATCGAACTCCTATCGAAACTAACTGTCTTTCTGCTTGAGGCGTTTATCGAAGTCAAAAACCTATCCGTTAAAAACGCCATGATATAAAAATTATTACTCCCCGCTTGAAGCGTTATCAAGGCAGTTAAGACTAGGCAAAAAATATATTATGCGAGGCGCATAGCTAGCCTATGTAACGAGAATAAACTATTTTTTAACACCGCCTTAACAACACAGATAGCCTCAAGCTCTAAAATAAATAATAGCGTTGAGCTAGGGGCAACTCTTCCGCAGGCTCACACGTAATCTCCACCCCATCGCATGTGACCACATAGGTTTGCGGGTCCACATCCAAAACGGGCTGATAGTCATTCAATTTCATATCTGCTTTGGAAATGGTGCGCGTGTCTTTCACCGCACTTAAAATTTTGTTTAATCCCAAATGAGACAATGTGCCTTTATCTAAAGACGATTTAGATACAAAGCTAATACTTGTTTGTTGTACGGCTTTGCCCATGGCGCCAAACATAGGACGGTAATGCACAGGCTGAGGCGTTGGTATGGATGCATTTGGATCACCCATGGGTGCGCCTGCAATCATGCCGCCCTTTAAAATTAATGATGGTTTCGTGCCAAAAAACATCGGTTTCCACAAAACCAAGTCGGCTAATTTACCCACTTCGATGGAACCCACTTCATGAGCAATCCCCATGGTAATGGCCGGGTTAATTGCGTATTTGGCGATGTAACGCTTACAACGGAAATTGTCCACATCTGATACGTCATGCGCAGCATCTTCTGGTAATTGCCCCCGTTGCACTTTCATTTTGTGGGCAGTCTGCCAAGTACGTGTAATCACTTCACCTACACGACCCATGGCTTGAGAATCCGACGAGATCATGGAGAACGCGCCAAGATCATGCAGAATATCTTCTGCTGCAATGGTTTCACGACGAATGCGCGAATCTGCAAACGCCACATCTTCAGGAATGTTTGGATCCAGGTGGTGGCACACCATGAGCATATCCAAATGCTCATCCACTGTGTTCACCGTATAAGGTCGAGTAGGGTTGGTGGATGACGGCAACACATTCGCTTCACCCGCCGCTTTAATAATATCCGGAGCATGACCACCACCAGCACCTTCTGTGTGATAGGTATGAATAACGCGGCCTTTAAATGCCGCCAAGGTGTCTTCTACAAATCCGGATTCATTTAACGTGTCCGTGTGAATGGCCACCTGCACATCTTGCTCTTCCGCTACGGTTAAACAATTATCGATCGACGCAGGTGTCGTACCCCAATCTTCATGCAACTTTAAACCCATGGCACCGGCTTCGATTTGCTCGGTTAATGGTCCTGGCAAACTGGCGTTGCCCTTACCTAAAAAGCCAATGTTCATAGGCAGATCATCTACCGCCTGTAGCATCTTACCTATGTGCCAAGGCCCAGGTGTACACGTAGTGGCATTGGTACCGGTTGCGGGCCCTGTGCCACCGCCTAACATGGTCGTCACGCCACTCATTAGGGCTTCTTCAATTTGTTGCGGGCAAATAAAATGAATATGTGCATCGATACCACCAGGTGTTAGGATCTGTCCTTCCCCTGCAATCACTTCGGTACCTGGACCTACTTCAATTGTGACCCCTTGTTGCGTGTCTGGATTACCGGCTTTACCGATTGCCATGATGCGACCTGCTTTAATGCCCACATCTGCTTTTACAATGCCCCAGTAATCTAAAATGAGCGCATTGGTTATAACCGTATCGGCAACCTCCGCACTCATGGCTTGGCTCTGACCCATGCCGTCACGAATCACTTTACCGCCGCCAAACTTCACTTCATCACCGTAAATGGTGAAATCTTTTTCTGGTGTAATAAATAATTCGGTATCACCTAAACGTACTTTGTCGCCCACCGTGGCGCCGTACATGTCAGCGTAAGCTTGTCTTGTGATTTTCATTGCGTTACACCTTCCCCATTACTTCACCACGAAACCCATACACCTCTTTCTTACCGGCGTATTCCACTAATTCAACCGTGCGGGTTTGACCAGGCTCGAAACGCACCGCAGTGCCCGCTGCAATATTTAAGCGAAAACCTTTTGTTGCTTCACGCTCAAAACTTAATGCTGGATTGGCTTCATAAAAATGATAATGACTGCCCACTTGAATCGGGCGATCACCATTGTTGGCTACCGTTACCGTTAACGTGTTTAATCCCACGTTTAACTCAATGTCGCCTTCTGCACAAATCACTTCACCTGGGATCATAGTTATTCCTTTTTTACTTTACGCCCGACGGAAAACGAAAGACGCAGTCGAATTTAACTTTTTAAAGATATTTTCAGGAGCGTTAGAGAGGCGGTTAGTACAAGGCGAATTTTTGTTTTTGTGAGGCGCATAGCTCGCCTATGTAACGATCAAAAACAAACATTTAACGCAGTAATAACAACGCAGCTAGCTCCCTACCATCATGCTATTGGGTTATGAACGGTAACTAGCTTCGTCCCATCCGGAAACGTCGCCTCCACCTGCACCTCATGAATCATTTCGGCGATGCCATCCATCACATCTTCACGGCTTAATACCTGACGCCCGTCATTCATTAACTGAGCCACCGTTAATCCATCGCGTGCGCCTTCCATAATGAAGCAACTAATCAAGGCAATGGATTCTGGATAATTTAATTTAACGCCACGATCTTTTCGTTTTTGTGCAAGCTCGCCTGCTACAAACAACAATAACTTGTCTTTCTCACGAGGTGAGAGCTCCATGGTTTTCTCCTACGCACTCAAACAGGCTAACGGTTTTTTATGTATTCCAAATTCTTGGTATACACACTTCTCGATTGTGCAGTGCAGGGCGAATAATGCGCCACACCGCTTCTAACAAATTGCGAATGGGTTCTGCGCGATTACCCAACACACGAATAATTAATACACCCGGCTTTTGCGTCACCGCTAGGTATTCTTCTTTATGCGCTTGGTTCAATACTTGTTGTAATTCTATAAGCGCATTAAAAGCATCAGGTGATAATTCACGATTAACAACACAGGTAGCAAACGCTAATTTATTTTGCAGGCCCACTTTGCTTTGCATGATGCCGTCTTGGGCATCCAGATGCAGTCTGTCTAAAAATAACGGACGGCCATCTTGATACAACATTAAGCTCTGCTTTAACTGGCCTTCTTCAAAAAACTGGTTGCCTTCTGGGCGCCCTAAACAAGTAATTTCCCAGCCAATAAACAAACCACTGCCTTCAATATTGACTCGAGTATTTAACGTGCCTTTCGCCCCGTTAAAAATAATGTTCTCTTGTGGCAAGTATTCCACTACAGCGCCATCGGCCACTTGGATATCGACTTCTTGTCCTTGCAACATATCGCTTTCATTACGATACAACTTGCCCGCCGAAGGTGTGGTCACCAAAACCTTAGCCTTAGTTAACGCCCGCACTTGAATAGAAAGCTGATCACCACCCACTAATCCACCCGGTGGATGCAATAAATACATGTGCAGCAAATCCGAGCCTTCGGGATAAAACGGCCTTTGAACACGTAACGGCCCATAATGCATGGTTTGTCCCATGCAGGTGTGCAAGTCGTGCCCTTGCTCCCTCGCATAAAATTCGCCACGAAATAACGCACGCCAATGACGATCTGTCACATCAGACGGTGCGTGATACTCAGGGACACTTAACATATTCATGGCGTTTCTTATTTTCTTGCACAGTTTTAATGCACGTTTGACGCATATTCAAAGCGTGCATGCTAATAATGCAAACAAAGAGCCAACTCTTGAAAGCGAATAATGACGGGGGTTGTAGATAATTGACCATATGGTCAGGCTTTATATTCGCACCAAATATGTGCGAGCGCACAATAATAGGAAGTGTACTTACATCTTTTATGACTCAGCCACAAAAGATGGAAGCGCTTAATCTTAGTTTAAATCGCCAACAGGCGCTGAACATCATCTGACGTTTTTAATTGCTCCTGATCGCCAGCAGACACCACTCGACCACGCTCAAGGATAATGTATTCATCCGCTAACGCGGTGGCAAAGTCCAAATATTGTTCCACCAATACAATCGCCATGGTGCCACGCTCACGTAACAGCTCTATCACTCGTTGAATGTCTTTAATGATGGATGGTTGAATGCCCTCAGTAGGCTCATCCAGAATTAACATTTTAGGGCGAAGCAAGAGCGCACGAGCAATGGCTAATTGTTGCTGTTGACCACCACTTAAGTCTCCGCCGCGACGATGTAGCATTTTCTTTAACACCGGAAAAAGCTCGTATACTTCTTCATCTATGAAACGCAATTTTTTCGGCAAACTTGAAAATGCCGTTTTTAAATTTTCTTCCACCGTTAATTGCGAAAATATATCTCGCCCTTGTGGTACGTAAGCGATGCCGTTTTTAGCGCGATCGTAAGGCGCTTGGCTCGCAATGGATTCCCCTTGCCAAACCACATAGCCGGCTTTAGGGGATAAGTGACCAGAAAGGGTTTTCATCAAAGTGGTTTTGCCCACGCCATTACGTCCAAGCACACATGTGACTTTGCCAATTTCTGCATTCATGGACACGTCGTAAAGGGCTTGGCTGGCACCGTATGAGACGTCTAAATTTTTAACTTCGAGCATAGTTTTCATGGTTTATAAGCGATTTCATTAAAGCAATGTTTGCTTATATATCCATGCCCTCCTTCTAATATTCTTTTATAGGTCATAGGGGACGTAACTGAGGCCGCTAAGGCAAGGCAGAAAAAAGATTTTGTGAGGCGCATAGTTCACCTATGTAACGATCAAAATCTTTTTGATAACACCGCCTTAGCAACGCAAGTAGTCACCTACCCAAATACACTTCAATCACTTGCTGATTATTCTGCACACTCTCTAACGAGCCCTCGGCTAAAACACTGCCTTCGTGCAACACCGTCACTTTACAATCCAGTGCGGCAATGAAATCCATATCATGCTCAACCACAACCAATGAATGTTTTTGTGCTAACTTTTTAAATAGCTCAGCGGTTTTCATGGTTTCTTCATCTGTCATGCCGGCAGCCGGTTCATCAATCAATAACAACTCAGGCTCTTGAGAAATTAACATGCCAATTTCTAGCCATTGCTTTTGACCATGGGATAAGTTGGCCGCTAGCTCATGCTGCTTATCTGCCAGTGCAATTAACTCTAGAGTGTCTTGAATTTTTTTAGCACGCTCATCGCTTAATTTATGGAACAAGGCTTGCCAAATACTGCGACCACCTTTTTGCGCAAGTTCTAGATTTTCAAATACGGTTAAGCTTTCAATCACACTGGGCTTTTGAAACTTACGACCAACACCTATGTTGGCCACCGCCGCTTCGTCATGTTGAGTTAAATCGGTTGTATTATTAAATAACACCGTGCCCGTATCGGGTTTGGTTTTTCCGGTAATCACATCCATCATGGTGGTTTTACCGGCGCCGTTTGGCCCAATAATGGCGCGCATTTCGCCCGGCTTGATATAAAGAGATAAATTATTCAACGCTTTGAAGCCATCAAAGCTGACACTCACACCGTCCATGTACAGGCTATAAGCCTGTTCTAAATGTTTAGGTCGTAATTCACTCATGATTACGCCCCCTTACTGAAAGCATTAGAAAATTTAGCGGTAATGACATTGGCCAGTTGAGCAGCCTTTCCATCACCTTGTTTAATTTGTTGCCATAAACCCACAATACCTTTTGGCAAATACAAGGTGGTTAATACAAACAAGCCACCCAGCATAAATAGCCACAACTCGGCAAACGCACCTGTAAAATAGGTTTTGGCGTAGTTCACAGCAATGGCACCGATGACAGCACCAAACAAACTGCCGCGACCTCCGACTGCCACCCAAATAATGATTTCGATGGAGTTGATCGGTGTGAATTCACCTGGATTAATAATCCCTACTTGCGGCACATATAACGCACCAGCAACACCAGCCAACATGGCAGACACCACAAATACAAATAGCTTGTAGTGTTCTACTCGGTAACCTAAAAAGCGTGTACGGCTTTCCGCATCACGAATACTCACTAAGACACGGCCTAATTTTGAACGTGTAATAAAGCGACTAATGAGATAACCAATAATCAAAGCGGAGGCAGAAGCAATAAACAAAACATTACGGGTGCCACTGCTTTGTAAATCAAAGCCGAGAATATCTTTAAAGTCGGTCAAACCATTGTTACCGCCAAATCCCATATCGTTACGAAAGAACGCCAGCATCAAAGCATAGGTCAAAGCTTGCGTAATAATGGAAAGATAAACACCGGTTACACGAGAGCGAAACGCCAGCCAACCAAATACAAACGCAAGAATACCAGGCGCCATGAGCACCATGATCATAGAAAACCAAAACTGGTCAAAGCCATACCAATACCAAGGCAGCTCGCTCCAGTTTAAGAAAACCATAAAATCCGGTAGTTCAGGATTACCATACACACCACGATCACCAATTTGACGCATGAGATACATGCCCATGGCATAGCCACCCAAGGCAAAAAATGCACCATGACCTAAACTTAAAATACCGCAATAACCCCAAATTAAATCCACTGCCAGCGCCAGAAGGGCATAGCAAAGATATTTACCCGTCAGAGTTAATGTGTAAGTTGATATATGGAAAAAAGAATCTTGTGGAAAAACCAAATTACAAAATGGAAAAATGATAGCGATAGCAATTAAGGCAAAGATTAATTTTTGCCCGCCTTTATCGCCCACTAATAATGTAGCCAATGGTCCAAGCTTTGGTTTCGAGATAGATTGTGTTGTTTGTTGCATCGTATCCATGATTAATCCTCCACCGAGCGGCCTTTTAAGGCGAATAAGCCACGAGGACGTTTTTGAATAAAGAGAATGATGGCCACAAGTACAATAATTTTGGCAAGTACAGCGCCCGCCATAGGTTCAAATATTTTATTGGCAACACCCAAACTCATAGCGCCCACCAACGTGCCCCATAAATTGCCAACACCACCAAACACCACAACCATGAAACTATCGATAATGTATTGCTGACCTAGATTTGGCCCAACGTTAGTCAGTTGACTTAACGCCACACCGGCTATACCTGCAATACCAGAACCCAAACCAAAGGTTAAGGCATCCACCCAGCCGGTTTTAATACCCATGGAGCTGGCCATAGGTCGGTTCATGGTCACCGCACGCATTTGTAAACCGAATAAGGTTTTCTTTAATACAACGGCCAATGCCGCTAATACCAAAAGAGAAAAAATAATGATGTATAAGCGGTTAAAGGTAAGTTCTAAGCCCGCATTCACACTAAAGGTGCCAGCCATCCAATCCGGCGTTTGCACGTCCTGATTTAACGGTCCAAAGATTGAACGCACCGCTTGCTGTAATACCAAGCTAATGCCAAAGGTTGCTAATAATGTTTCCAATGGACGGCCATATAAGTGGCGAATCACAGTGCGCTCTATTAACACACCCACTAAACCTGACACTAAAAATGCAGCTGGAATCGACACCACCAATGACATACCAATACTGTTTGGCATCAGCTGTTGAATCACAAACGTGGTGTAGGCACCTAACATGATCATTTCGCCGTGGGCCATGTTGATCACACCCATTACACCAAAGGTGATGGCTAGACCAATAGCGGCAAGCAATAACACAGCACCTAATGCAATACCAAAATACACGTTCTCCATTACGCCATTGATTTTCACCAACTGATTAATGGCCTCTAACGATTTTTCGGCCTCTAAGATTTCTGCTTTTCCATACAAGCCTGCGTCTTGTTTGGCACGATTCAAAAAGGCATTTAATCCATTACGGGTTTCTACATATAAAGAGCCATTTAAAAACTGAATAGATTCCATTCGTGCGATCGCATCATCGGACTGCAACAACACGAGAGCACGAGCCGTTTGCAAGATGGTAGCGATGTCTTCATCGCTCTCTTTTGTTAAGGCTTTCTCTAAAATAGGCAGTGCAGAGTTATCAGCTGCTTTTAATAATTCTAATGCTGCCGCTTCACGGTCAGCAGGATTTGACGAACTTATTTGCAGTTCGGCAACAACGCCATTAATGACTCGACGTAAGCTGTTATTAATTCCAATTTTTCTAAGATCACGCTTTTTAAATTCACCTAATTCTTGCTGGGTAAATACCGAGATGGCTTGATATTTACCGTTTTCTAATTCTTTACGCGTGACAACGTCACCGTTTTTCTTGTTGTAAAAAAGATCAGCATTTAATAAGGCATTAATCACAAATAGCGCATTTTCATCTTCGCTTTTAGCAATGCCATTTATCAGGATTTCTTTTTCCGCATAGTCAGCATCCACTAATCGACAAACCTGTTGTTCAAATGTCGATTGATAATCCTGATTAAATTGATGCGCTTCAATCTCAGATTGAAGATAGGTTTCACATTCGCCATTGCTGGCATAGGAAGGGACACTATTGAGTGCCACCATGCACAACAATAATGTTTTTAGTAATTTCATGGGGCCACCTTTACTGAATTTCGAGCACCCATTGTCAGCTTCTTTCCATGCACACGCAGGAGATTGACAAGGTTTGATAACGAAGTGTGCGCCCTCGCATCGAAAATTGAGGGCGCGATTTTTTATTGTTATTCCGCTGCGACTTCTGAGCCGGCACAAACCTTAGTCACTGTGTTGTAGTTACCACAGCCTAGGCCTTTCCAGTCAGAAACTAGGTTTTTACTTTCTGGCAAGAAATCTGTCCAAGCATCACCCTTAACTTCACCATCGGTTTTCCAAACGATATCGAATTGACCGTCTTCTTGGATTTCACCGATTAAAACTGGCTTAGATAAATGATGGTTAGTATTCATTACCGCAGTACCACCGGTTAGGTTCGCGACTTCTAGGCCGTACATGTTGCTACGTACTTTATCAACGCTAGTCGTACCGGCTTTCTTAACCGCTTCTGCCCACATTTTGAAACCAATGTAAGTGGCTTCCATTGGATCGTTGGTTACACGCTCATCGTTTTTAGTAAACGCATGCCATTTCTCGATGAACTCATCATTAGCATCGCTTTCCGCGCTCATGAAGTAGTTCCAAGCAGCAAGGTGACCAACAAGTGGTTTAGTATCAAAACCAGATAGTTCTTCTTCACCTACAGAGAAGGCAACCACTGGAATATCTTCAGCGCTTACACCTTGGTTCGCCAATTCTTTATAGAAAGGAACGTTTGCATCACCATTGATAGTGGATACCACAGCGGTTTTCTTGCCTTTAGAACCGAATTTTTTCACATCCGATACGATGGTTTGCCAATCACTGTGACCAAATGGCGTGTAGTTGATCATGATGTCTTTATCACTCACGCCTTTGCTTTTTAAGTAGCTTTCAAGAATTTTATTGGTCGTACGTGGGTAAACATAGTCAGTACCGGCAAGCACCCAACGTTTAACCCCTTGATCCATTAAATAATCAACCGCAGGAATCGCTTGCTGATTGGGCGCTGCACCTGTGTAGAAAACATTTTTAGAAGATTCTTCCCCTTCATACTGAACAGGGTAAAAAAGTAAGCCGTTTAACTCTTCAACCACAGGTAAAACAGATTTACGAGAAACGGACGTCCAGCAACCAAAGATGACATCGACTTTTTCTTTGGCCAATAGCTCACGAGTTTTCTCCGCAAATAGCGGCCAGTTAGAAGCAGGGTCAACCACAACCGCTTCTAATTTTTTGCCTAATAGACCACCTTTTTTATTTTGATCTTCCACCATCATTAAAACGGTATCTTTTAATGTGGTTTCAGAAATAGCCATGGTGCCTGACAATGAATGCAGTACACCTACTTTAATCGTATCACTGGCTTGAGCGATGGCCGCTCCCAATGTCAGTGCAGCAACCCCTGCTACTTTAGAAAGTTTGCGTAACATTTTTCTTATCCTATTTCAGTGTGTGAGACAGACACACTTTTGCAACGGCTATGCCAAAGAATTAACACGTTGTTTTTACTGCATTTTATTTTTAAAGATTAAAAAAATCGCACCACAAGATTTCTTTTTATTTTCAAAGCGCATTAATTGGGTGCAGAAAAAGCCCGATTACAGGAAATGGTATGGATTAAAACGTGATGAATTTGCACAGACATAGCGCAAATAGAAATAAACGAAAGGAGATGGGGCAAAAAAAAGGATGGCGAGCCATCCTTTTGAAATTCTAATGATTTTTCATTAGAAGCGTTTGCGAATACCTAACAGCAGTAATGTTTCACTATCATCATTGTCAGCATCGTTGCCCATAGGGGTTTCATCGGTAATGTGGCTCACACCTACAAAAATATCGATGTGATGAAATTCAGGGAAGTCACGAGCTAATTCTGCACGCACAGTAAAGGCATCGTCATCGGCGTCATCAAAGCTCCAGTAGCCAATGGCGGCATCAAAGTACAAACGATTGGCCAGATATTTCTCAAAGATGATTTCTGGATACCAATAGTTGGTTTTCACTTCACGATGCAGTGCAATTTCAATTTCTTTTGTAATATTCGAGCCTAAACGAAATTCGGTTCGATCAAGATCCGCATCATTTAAGTAGTTATAGGTAATGATGCGGGTATCTAAATTAAAGCCTGAGAATTTATGGTCATAGCCAAACGACACATCCATTTCGATGGGCAAGCCTTCAGCGCCTGGTGAATCTTCAACATTGGATAACCATACGCTGCCATAGGCATTGCCATTTTTATAATCGATACCGCCTTGTAACGCAGGACCGTTATCAGTGGCGCTGATACCACGGAATACGTAATCGTTTACTAGGCTGATGTTGTTGCTGGTTTGCGCTTGTGCAAAACCGGCCAGTGTAAGCAGGCTCATAACTGCCAGTGTTTTAATTGTTTTCATAAGGACTCCTAATTGATGTGCTTATCATAATGCAAAGCCTAATGCTTGGCTGCTATCGGATGAAAAGAGTGTGAATAACCACAAACTATTGGAATTCGACTGAATTTGAATCTTTACAGTGCACGACCAACTACTTCCGTTTTGTTTTAGTGCAAAACCACCCCTGCCTCGTACTTTCATATCATACATTGATTAACCACATTAGTGCTGAATGACTGATCCCAATGCATTTTCTCTCTTTCCTGACCAATTGGCCAAGTTATTGCTATACCCATCTGGACCTCACATTCATACACCGTCTTAAGACGCATTTGGAGAACTTTATGTTAAAACGCAAACCTTGGCAGACAATGCTGACCGCGGCTTCTTTAGCCCTTGGCCTTGGAATGGGACAAGTGGCCAGTGCCAGTGCCGAAGATCCATTAAAAGTAGGCTTCGTTTACGTGGGACCTGTGGGAGATTACGGCTGGTCTTATGAGCACGACCGTGGACGTATTGAAGCTCAAAAGTATTTTGGCGATAAAATCAAAACCACGTTCGTGGAAAAAGTACCAGAAGGGGCCGACGCCGAACGTGTGATTCGTCAGATGGCTCAAAATGGTCATGATCTCATTTTCACCACGTCTTTTGGCTTTATGAACCCAACGTTAAAAGTGGCGAACCGCTTCCCTAAAGTCAATTTTGAGCACGCAACCGGTTATAAACGCTCTAAAAATTTATCAACCTATGCCCTTCGCACTTATGAAGGCCGTTACGTCTCCGGTATTGCCGCGGGTATGGAAACCAAAACCAACACTATAGGCTACATTGCCTCTTTCCCAATCCCTGAGGTGATTCGCGATATCAACTCTGTGTATATGGCAGCGAAAAGCGTAAACCCAGATGTGAAAATCAAAATCATGTGGGTGAGCACTTGGTACGATCCAGTCAAAGAAAGCGAAGCAGCTAACGCCCTGATTGACCAAGGTGCCGACGTCATCATTCAACACACGGACAGCCCAGCGCCATTACAAGCCGCGGAGAAACGTGGTGTGAAAGGCATTGGCCAAGCATCGGATATGAGCCAATTCGCGAAAAATGCGCATATGTTTTCTATTCAAGACCAATGGTCTAGCCATTACATTTCCAGCATCAAAAATGTCATGGACGGTGATTGGAAACCTAAAAACTTCTGGGGTGGCTTTTCCGATGACATGCTGGTAGTTGCTTCAATTAACGACAACCTGCCTGCTAAAACTAAAGCTGCTGTCATGTCCAAATATGAAGAAATCAAAGCCGGTAAATTCCACCCATTCACTGGCCCAATCTATGACAACCAAGGAAACCTAGTTGTTAAAGCGGGTCATTCTGTGAGTGATGAAGAGTTAGATAGTATCAACTGGTACGTAAAAGGTATCGACGCCACTATCCCTAAATAATCCTTCGCTTTGATTTACGGGCTTTGTTTAAAGCCCGTAAATCTTTCTTTTTTCGAGATGACCATGCAGACAGTTCCTATCATAGATATTTCGCCACTTAGTTCGGACGACGAACATGCTTACTTAACCGTGGCAAACGAAATAGATCATGCCTGCCGAGAAATGGGCTTTTTTTACATCAAGGGACACGGCATTTCTTCTACACAAATGGAGAGAATGTTTGATTTAGCGCAACGTTTTTTTGCGCAACCAGAAGATGTAAAACACAAAATTCTAATCGCCAACAGCGCCAATCACAGGGGCTGGGGCACAGCTGGATCAGAACAGTTGGATCCAGAAAAACCACAAGACTGGAAAGAAACCTTTGATATGGCTCTGGATATTCACCCAGAGCATCCCATGGCCAAAGCCTGTCCACAATTATATGGGCCGAACCAATATGGCGAACTCGAAGGTTTTGCTCAACAAATGAATCAACACTATGGCTTACTGATGGCCGTCGCGAAACGCTTACTCAAAGCCATGGCCATTGCGTTGAAGCAACCTGAAGATTTCTTCACCCAATACTTCGACGATCACATTAGTGTTCTGCGTTTACTGCATTACCCACCAAGACCGGCTCAAGCAGCTGTCGATGCGCAAACCAAAGCGGCTGGTGCGCACACCGACTACGGATGCATCACTTTACTCGCACAAGATGACATTGGTGGCTTAGAGGTTTGTAACGCGCAAAATGAATGGGTAGCCGCTCCGCCAGTCAAAGACACCATAGTGGTAAACATAGGTGACTTGATGCAACGCTGGACCAACGATCAATATCGCAGCACGGCTCATCGTGTGGCCAGTCCACCTAGCAACACCCATCGATATTCTATGCCTTTCTTCGTGGAGCCTAGATACGACACCCAGGTGCGTTGCATTGAAACCTGTTTAGCCCAAGGTGAACAGCCCAAGTATGACATGGTCTCCAGTCGTGATTGGATCATGTCGCGTTTTGATGCGACCTACGCTTACCGTACCAAGATTGCATAATCTGGTACCATGTCACCTACCTCCCATTAGCTGGCCCTGCCAGCTAAGTCTATACTTGTTCCATCGTTACTCTAGGAGTCCCCATGTCACATTCCCCTAATACTGTGGCCAGCGAAGCATTTATGCGGGCCTTACCCAAAGCTGAACTGCATTTACACATTGAAGGTTCTTTAGAGCCTGAACTCATGTTCAAACTCGCCGAGCGCAACGGTATCCAACTACCTTATGCTTCCATTGAGGAAGTAAAAAAAGCCTACGACTTTCATAACCTGCAATCGTTTTTAGATATTTATTATCAATGCGCCGATGTACTGCGCACCGAACAAGATTTCTACGATCTCACCTGGGCGTATTTGCTGCACTGCCAAGCAGACGGCGTTGTGCATACCGAGCCGTTTTTTGACCCACAAACTCACACCCAAAGAGGCATTGAAATGGGTGTGGTGATTAACGGCATTACCAAGGCGCTCAAAGACGGACAAGAAAAGCTCGGCATCAGCAGCAAACTCATTTTATGTTTCTTACGTCATCTAAGTGAAGACGATGCCATTGAATGCTTGAAACAAGCGGAGCCTTATTTACATCACATTACCGCAGTCGGCTTAGATTCATCTGAACTGGGTCATCCACCAGAAAAATTCGAGCGTGTCTTTAAAATGGCGAGTGACCTAGGATTAAAAGCCGTTGCCCACGCGGGTGAAGAAGGTCCACCAGAATACATTTATCAAGCACTGGATATTATCCATGTGGATCGTATCGACCACGGTGTGCGCTGCGCCGAGGATGAAAGCTTGATGCAACGTTTAGCCGCTAATCAAATGCCGCTAACCGTTTGCCCACTTTCAAATGTTCGCCTTAAAGTTTTTGAACATATGAGTGAACACAACATTCTTAAATTATTAGAGTTTGGCTTAAATGTGACAGTTAATTCTGACGATCCGTCTTTCTTTGGTGGTTACTTATTAGAGAATTTTGTGTCATTAGCTGAGAACCTAAACATGAGCGAAGCCCAAGCCGCACAACTGGCTCGCAATAGCATCATGAGTAGTTTCTTAAGTGAAGAAGAAAAACAAAAATTATTAGCGGCTTAAACTAAAAAGAGGTTTTTCACTTTTTAATTTTTCCTTGATCATAAAAACAAAAAAGCCCGCTTGGAAAACCAAGCGGGCTTTTTTATTCGGTAATGAATTCTAAAAATTATTTACCAGTAAATTCAGGATACGCTTCCATACCACATTCTGTGATATCAGAACCTTCGTATTCCTCTTCCTCGGTTACTCGAATGCCCATCACCGCTTTGATGATGCCCCATACGATGAAGCTGGCTACGAATACCCAAACAAAGATAGTGACTGCACCCATTAACTGACCACCGATGGTCGTACCAGAGTTAGTGAATGGCACAACCAATAGACCAAATAGACC
>JABXIK010000077.1 GCA_013373125.1 Gammaproteobacteria bacterium
AAACAGAATTTTAAAGATAGTGAAGAAAATTATGACTGAAGCAACTGAACAAAAAGGCCATAGCTTAGACATGTCAGCCATGGGCCGTGGTGAATCTAAACACTTAGATTTAGCCAAAGAAACGCCAGCGTTAAAGGTAAATAACTTACGTTTAAGTTATGGTGAAAAAGAAGCCTTACACGGCATCGATATGATCATTCCGAAGAAACGTGTAACTGCGTTTATCGGACCATCAGGCTGTGGTAAGTCGACTCTATTGCGTTGTTTCAATCGCATGAATGACTTGGTAGATGGCTGTAACATCACAGGTGAAATCTTATTAGATGATCAAAACATCTATGAGAAGGGCGTGGATGTAGCTGAACTGCGTCGTCGCGTAGGCATGGTTTTCCAAAAACCAAACCCATTTCCAAAAACCATCTATGAAAACGTAGCTTATGGTTTGCGTATTCAAGGTATCAAGAAAAAGCGTCAAATCGACGAGACCGTTGAATGGGCATTAAAAAGCGCGGCACTTTGGAACGAAGTGAAAGATCGTTTACATGAAAGTGCGCTTGGTATGTCTGGTGGCCAGCAGCAACGTTTGGTTATCGCCCGTACCATAGCGGTGAAACCTGAAGTGCTATTATTAGATGAACCGGCATCAGCACTTGATCCAATCTCAACCTTGAAAATCGAAGAATTAATTCACGAATTGAAAAACGATTTCACCATCGCCATCGTTACCCACAACATGCAACAAGCCGCACGTGTGAGTGACTACACAGCGTTTATGTACATGGGTGATATGGTGGAGTTTGGTGATACGGATCAGTTGTTTACCAATCCGCAGAAGAAACAGACGGAAGACTACATCACAGGTCGTTATGGCTAACTTTGAGCTAGCTTACTTGTGCTGACGGCGTTATTTACGCTTATGACAAAAATAGCTCTCATGACAAGTATTGGGGTGAGACAAGATTCAGCTAGCAATAGCGAAAGGGGAAAGAGATGGATTTAACAAACGACGCGCATACTGATCACATCAGTCAGCAATTTAATGACGAACTTGAACGCGTAAAAAGCCACCTATTAGAAATGGGTGGTTTGGTTGAGCAGCAAGTAGGCGATGCTATTAAGTCGCTGATCGAAGCGGATAGCGAATTAGCGGTTAATGTTCGCGCCACCGACAAACGCATCAACCAAATGGAAATCGACATCGATGAAGAGTGCACGCGCATTATTGCCCGTCGCCAGCCAGCAGCCAGTGACTTGCGTTTAGTCATTGCTGCCAGTAAGGCGGTGAATGATTTAGAGCGTATCGGTGATGAGAGCGCTAAGATTGCTCGTCTTGCCATGAAGTTATGCGAAGAGGGTGAGTCCCCTCGTGGTTATGTGGAAATTCGACACATTGGCGATCGCGTGCGCCGCATGACACAAAGCGCACTGACGGCATTTGCTCGTTTGGACGTGGAAACGGCACTGGCTGTGGCACAAGAAGACAAAGAAGTGGATCGTGAATATGAAAGTGCCATGCGTGAAATGGTGACTTACATGATGGAAGACCCTCGTTCTATTAAGCGCGTGATGAATGTGATCTGGTCTTTGCGTGCTCTAGAGCGTATTGGCGACCATGCCCGTAATATTGCAGAGAACGTGATTTACTTGGTGAAAGGCAAGGATGTGCGCCACATCAGCATTGATGAAATGGAAAAAGTACTGGATAAATAAGCGCTTAAATCCAGCTATTTGGCTATATGGCCCAGAAATTGGGCTGTTAGCCTAAGCCTTTGAATCTCTTTAGAAAAAAACTAGCAAAAAGCATAGGAAAGGGCTTGACCCCGAAGCCACTTCTCCATAAAATGCGCCCCACTTCTGTGCCGACATAGCTCAGTTGGTAGAGCAACTGACTTGTAATCAGTAGGTCCCGAGTTCGACTCTTGGTGTCGGCACCATTTATTTAAGAAGCCCGCTTATGCAAATAAGCGGGCTTTTTTTATGCCAGTTTGAAAGGGAATTTTGAGAATAAAAAAACCGGCTGATGCCGGTTTAATCGTTAGAACTTCACACTGAAATTGAGGGAAATACCGTCCTCAAAATCTTCTGTGGTCAGATGCACCTGTACAGGGACATGGGCTAGTCCTTCTTTATTGACACCCCCTTGAGATACATACCAAAGAGCGGCGGTAGCCGCTTCTATAACATCATAGGATTGTTGAGCGCTTGGGTCATTATAATGGGAATAAATCGCCTGAAATGGACACGGGTTTTGTGCCACCTGGGTATAGCTGTACTGTGGCAGCTGCTCTAAGTCCTGCTGGGTGTTTTGCCCGTAACAAAATGGCGCCATTAGGCTAGCTGTTAAAGCGGCTAAATAGCGAAGACCATGTTGTTTCATTAGAGCGAATTTCAACTGTTTGCTGGTCAAAAAGCCCAAGCGAATCAAGGCTTCGCCGATTAAAATTTTATACTGCTGCTGGTAAATCAGTGCTTCGTCGAGCTGGTTAAGGGTGATGGCCCCACAGCGCGTTAGCAATTCCCCAAGGCGATATTTTTGTCCCATGGAAACAATCCGTTTCATCATTCTTGTATTGAGGTGAAGTTTGCCAGAGCGCGGCTTGCATGCCAGAGGGCATCTAGAATCTTGCTCTATATGAAAAGCCTTTTTCTGTTAAAACGGTTATCCATTACGGAATGTATCTAAAGGAGAATTTAAAAAAGGGTATTTAAAACAATGGCTTATAATCTATTAATTGCAGAAATAGATTGTGCGCCATTATTTTGAATTACAAATTTCTACATGGCTCACAGCCGAATACGACCAGATCTTCTAAGCTGTTAATAACTATTACAAGGAGCAAGCAATGAGCTGGATAACTGATTTGTTACTGCAAGCAAACGGCTGGTTAAAGCCCTACAGCATGCAGATGTCGGTGGCATTTGTCGCCACACTGTTGGTGATTTATGGGGATGCCATTAATAAAACCGTGAGAGTGTTTGTCAAACCTTACCCGTTTTTAATTCGTATTACGGCTTTTGTGCTGTTATGTACTCTTGGGTATGGTGCCATCACGGTTTGGGGGTCGGCTCAAGTGCATAAACTGATTCATCATTTGCCGAATACATTATTTGCCCCTGTGATGTTTGCCGCCTTTGTATTGCTGGGGGTTTTGGCGGAGCGTTTTCACAAAAAAGGCTGAGCTCCCTTTAAAGCCCATTAGTGAGTCCCTATACTGGCGCATCAAATAATAATAATGACATGCGCCATGATGAAAATTTTCCTGTCTGTTTTTTTAATCTGTATTAGCCAATTTGTGTTTGCCTTTGGTGATCTTGGCCACAAGATGGTGGCTAAGGCTGCATGGCAGCAACTCACGCCTTATGCGAAACAAAATATTGAACGTATTCTCGGTGTGGGTGAAAGCGCATTCGTGGAAGCCAGCGTGTGGGCAGACGAAATTAAAAGTAATGAGGATTTTAATTACCTAAAATCTTTGCATTACGTGAACATGCCAAAAGCGGCTAAGCAATACGATGCTAAACGAGACTGCAAAAAAGATCGTTGTGTGGTGGCCGCGATTCATGAATTTAGTGGTTACGCTAAACGTGGATCTGACAAAGAGAAAGTATTAGCGTTGAAAATGTTGATCCACCTTATTGCAGATGTGCACCAGCCATTACACGCAGGGTTATATGAAGATCGTGGTGGAAACTGGTATGAGGTGAAGTATCAAGATCAAAGTGTGTCGTTGCATAAATTATGGGATCAGCAAATGGTGGAGCGCTTTGATGAAAGTCTCGACAGCGGTGCTCACAAATTGGTTTTGAATGAAGTGCCGGTCAGCTTAGATTCTCCAAAATCTTGGGCAGAAGAAAGCCATGGAATAACAGTCGATTTTGTTTATCAAGCTCGTGAAAATTATGCAGTGACGGATGAGTATCTTGAGCAAGCAGATAAAATCATGGCAACACAATTGAGTCGTGGTGCCTGGCGTTTAGCCATGTGGTTGAATCAACTGTGGTAGAAGGGTAAAAAAGGATTCAGCAGCAACCAATCCTTGGTTAAGTCGCGTCTTGCGGTGCTGAGAACATCCTTGAGAGTTGCTGCCTTGCGAGTCATCCTGACGAGAAGAAACGATTCCTTACGTTTCTTTTTTGCCATCCTGGCATCTCTTCCTGAGAGATTGGTTTCAAGCTGTTTCCGTACAGCGTGATATAAAATCTTGAAGGTAATGACAAGAAGCAACCATCCTAGTTATTTCTGCCGAGCACCCTTCCTGCGTGTGTACCTTCCAATATGTCCGTGTGTTCGCTTTAAAAAAAGCGGTGGAGGCTAAAGTGACAGGAAATAGCCTATCCTAGTTATTTCCTGCCAAAGCACCCTAGGTCCACCTTCCAATAGCGGTCTATCAATCCTTTGTCACACTTCCGTGTTAACCAGTTGATCCTTAACTGGCATCCATATTGGTTCGTCCTGAACGGGGTCTAATTTAGCAAAAAAAAGCCGTTTGTCTGGGTCGGATTCTGGTATGAGAGGTGATCAAATATTGTTCAAAATAAAACAGGCCAGTAACCATGGGCTTTTGCCGGAAGCGAGATAAAAAGAGGGTCAAAATCCCGTAAGAAGTTGTCCTAATTTCTCACGAATCGTGTAGGAAATATCTTACAAGGCGGTTAGGCAAAAGCTTACTAGGGAGAATCAGCGAGCCTTGACTACACTTAATAAAAAACAAAGACGCTTATGTTCACGTTTATACATCACCAGCATTTGCCATTACTGAAGCAATTACGACTACCGTTTATGACGGCGGTTCAATTACGTGACCCCTTTATTGAAAACAAACGGGTGCATCGACCCAATAGTAATCAACCATTAAGTGATAGTGAATTCAGCGAGGCCATGGCTAAAAGTTATGAAGCGTTAGAGCCGCATATCAAAGCCATGGTGACGTTTGAGTATTACTTAAAACAAGCCAAGCAAAATCGTGAGCAAATTGAAAAGCAAATCCAGCGGCCTAAAACCCCAAAACAATTGGGCTTGGCCAGTTTGGAGAGTTATGAAAAGGTGGTGTGCTTACGCCTGTTTAAGCAGATATATCAACAAGGTCTGTGGCAGACTGCCGGAATGCAACATGAAGCGGTGGCGATCAAATTAGATGCTCAGCATCCATTCTTGGCGGGCAAGCAATTCGAACAGCGCCCACAATTATTAACCCCAGTAATTTATGACGACTCTCGGCCGCCACTTCCAAGTAAGGCTGATCCATTCCCTGCGCTATTAAGACGCCCAGAGCACCTTGCTTATGAGCAAGAAAGTCGCCTGATTCGCCCCAGTGCGGTGATGGATAAAGTGATAGATGAGATGCTGACCTGTAAATTTCCAAAGGGATTAATACAGGGCATGTATGTGGGGCTGGCATGTCCAGAGAGTGTGGTTGAGTCATTGCATGCTCTGGTGACGCAAGATCTGAACTTTAGAGGTGTTCCCCTTAAGCAAATAGGCGTCAGTGCCACGCATCTTCGCTTAGTGGCCACAGATGTGATGCTTTAGAGCTTTGATAACCGAAGGTTATTTGCTTCTCATTGCGCCAATGTCTGCATAATCCTGTGCTACGCTCAAATTAGGAATCCTGTAGGGAGTGGCCATGAAGGCGCTGAATATCCTAGTGGTGGATGATGCCACGTTCATTCGTGATTTGGTCAAGAAAGCAGTTAAGGCTCAGTACCCAGAAGCCAATGTGGATGAGGCTTCTGATGGCATCCGTGCACAAGCAAAAATGAAGTCCGGCACTTATCATGTACTGCTGTGTGATTGGGAAATGCCCAACATGAGTGGTCTTGAGTTATTGCAGTGGATGCGCACGGAAGAGCGCTATAAAAATGTGCCGTTCATGATGATCACCAGTCGTAGTGAAAAAAGTCACATCGTTAAAGCCGTTGAAGCCGGCGTGAATGATTACATTGGTAAGCCCTTCAATAATGAACAGCTTGGCACCAAGCTCGCTCGCTTGATTTATAAATTCTATAAAGAAAGCCCCATGCAGACCGCCCGTCAGGCTCAGCAAAGCGATAATGCTAGCTTGTTAACGGGTGGCGGCCTTGCCGCTAAGAGTAAGCCTGCGAAGCAAGTGAGTTCTGACTCGGCAAGCTTATTGGCGGGATCTTCGCCTTCTGCACAGTTAACCAAACCCGCGGCGAAGAAGCCGATTAATAAATCCATTGCGTTGGCTCAGGTGCGCACGTCTGAGGGTACAGAGCTTAGATGTATCGTTAAAGACATTAACTTGAATGAAATGATGCTGGTGGTGAAGCGTGAACAGGGTGTGCCTAGGTTGTTTGATCAGGTGGTCGTGGATATTGTGAGTAAAGAAGAAGACATCGTAGCTAGGGTGAATTGCTTTGTCTGCTTAGTCTCGTCACCGGATAAGCGAATCGATGGTGAACTGTTTAATATGTTAGTGCGCTATGAAGATGAAGACCCAGAAAAACTAGCGGCACTTTCTAAATTTGTAGCGAAAGTGCGCTAAAGCATTTCTTGTTTATCACGCGTATAAAAATCTAACCGTTGCTAACTTGAGGCTTGGTGAATTTTCTGGAGATCGGGAAGTGGCAAGTAAAGCTGCTGCCTTTTCCTAATTGGCTACTAATGTGCAAGTGGCCATCGTGTCTTAACAGGGTATGCTTAACGATGGCTAAACCTAATCCTGTGCCACCTGTGTCACTGTGTCGAGACGGATCAGCTCGATAAAAACGCTCAGTTAATCGCGGAATGTGTTTCGGGTCGATACCCAAACCATTGTCTTTGACTTCTAAGTGCATACCGCTGGAATCTTGCCACCACTTCACACTGATTTCGCCATTTTCCGGTGTGTATTTAACGGCATTAAAAATCAAATTACCAAAGGCACTGGATAGTTCGGTGTCGATTCCTAACAGATCAATATCTTCGCACTCTAAGGTGATGGTGTGATGCTTCTCGCCACTTAATGACTTGGCATCCGCCACTAGCGCATTGAGCAATGGCGAAATGGCGACGCGTGAATGTTCGGGGCCTTGGCTGGTTTCTAAACGACTTAGAATTAATAAATCGTTAATTAAATTTTGCATGCGTTGGCTTTGCTCATGCATTTGTTTTAATGCTCGGCCCCAGCGCGGTGGTAGCGTGTCTTGATAATCAATAAAGGTTTCTAAGTAGCCAGAAATGACCGTGAGCGGAGTGCGTAATTCATGACTGGCATTGGCCACAAAATCCTGACGCATGGCTTCTAACTGATGCAAATGGGATACATCGCGGCAGACAATTAAGCGGTCTTTTTTACCAAACAAGGTGATGTGGAATTCTAAAGTGGCGTTGTGGTTAATAGGACTTACCATTTCTAATGGCGCGTCATATTTGGTGTTTTCGAAATAGGCTTTGAAGTCAGGGTGGCGCACAAGGTTGGTGATGGGTTGGCCGATGTCTTTAGCACTTTGTAAACCCAGTAACGTATTAGCGGCTTGGTTCCACCATTCTAAGTTGCCGCTGCTGTCTACCATGAGTACGCCGTCTTTTAGAGCCGCGGTACTGTCTTGCACACGCTTAAGCATGGCTTTGAGTTTGTTCTTGGATTTTTCTTGGCGGCGTTGCAGGCGGTAAACATCGTCAAAAATGCTGCCCCAAAGACCATGACTGGTAGGCGGTTCTTCCACATCACGGGTGGTAAGCCATTGTTGTAATTTGTGCAGTTGACGCAAGTGCCAACCCAAATACACGGCCAGCGTCACCATGATGGCAAATGCGAGACAATCTAAACTCCAGCCCACTACAAATGCCAATGCTAAGCTAAAAATTAAGCGGCGGATGGCGGAGCGCCAATCGTGTTTCATACTATTCCAACACTGTAATTACTAACAACCCATTATAAAGTGCAGACGAAGTCGGGTCATGCGCCAAATCAAGTCAGCGACCCAAGGGTCGCACAACCAGTACGGATTAAGAAGCTTTTGTAGAAAAACGATAACCTGTGCCGCGTACGGTTTGAATCAGGTGTTCAAAATCACTGCCTAAGGCTTTGCGTAAACGACGAATGTGAACATCCACGGTACGCTCTTCAACATAGACATTGCCGCCCCATACTTGATCCAACAATTGCGTGCGGCTGTAGGCGCGTTCTTGATGGGTCATGAAAAACTGAAGTAAGCGGTATTCCGTTGGGCCAATATCCAGTGGCGCATCATTGGCACTGACACGATGACAGACAGGATCCAAAATCAAGCCATCCACAGTGATTGGATCTTCAATGCCTTGGGGTGTGCTACGTCGCAGAACGGCTTTTAAACGCGCGACTAGCTCACGAGGGGAAAACGGCTTGGTGATGTAATCATCGGCACCGGCTTCAAGGCCTAAAATCTTATTATCTTCTTCGCCTTTGGCGGTCAGCATGATGATTGGGGTTTCGGCGGTGCGATCATCGCGTTTCAAGCGACGGGCAAATTCTAAACCACTGGTGCCTGGCAGCATCCAGTCGAGTAATACCATTTGTGGGTTTTCATCTACGATAATGCTGTAAGCGTCTTGTGTATTGCTGGCTTCTAAACATTCATAGCCGGCCATCTCTAAGGCTACGGCAATCATTTCGCGGATGGACGCTTCGTCATCTACGATTAAGATTTTTTTTCCCTGTTGCTTCATAGAGGTTGCTCTAATTTCTACTTAATGACAGGCATATTACACAATGTAAGTATGACAGATATGTGACATTGGCTTATACACATATCAATTAAGCCGATTAGGCGATTAAGTAATGTACGAATAAGCCAATAAACAAGGTTGCCCCTACCCAGTGGTTGTGTAGAAAGGCCTTGAAGCAGGGTTCGCGTTCACGGTTTTTAGTGAGCATTTGATGATAACCAAACAAGACAGCGCTCACGGCAATGGCCAGATACACAGGCCAGGTGGCACCAATGGTGTTGGCAATCATCAACCAGCTGATCAAGGTAATAATTTGCAGCACCCCAATCATTAAATTGTCGGCTTCACCAAATAAAATGGCCGTGCTTTTTACCCCAATTTTTAAATCATCATCGCGATCCACCATGGCGTATTGGGTATCGTAGGCCACGGTCCAAGTGACGTTCGCTACATACAACAACCAAACAACGTCGGGTAAGGCGTTTTGCTGAGCCGCGAAGGCCATGGGAATTGCCCACGCAAAGGCAGCGCCTAAAACCACTTGTGGTAAATGGGTGTAGCGTTTCATGAAGGGATACATGAACGCTAAGACTAAGCCGCCAAAGGATAAATAAACGGTGAAGGTGTTGGTGAATAGCACCAAAATAAATGCACTGACACAAAGACCGGCAAATAAAGCTAGGGCCTGTTTTTCACTGATGACTTTTTGCGCAAGGGGACGTTGTTGCGTGCGTTTCACATGGCCGTCCACATGACGATCGGCGTAGTCGTTAATGACGCAGCCAGCACTGCGCATGATGATGACGCCTAACGTAAATATGATGACGTTACTGATACTAGGGTGGCCTTCACCTGCGATCCACAATGCCCAAAACGTTGGCCACAACAAAAGGTAAATGCCAATGGGTTTATCCAAACGCATCAGTTGGATGTAAAAAGGAAGGGTTGGAAAGCGATCCGTGAGCCAATTCATGATGTTGCCAAATTTGAATGTGGCGACATTCTAGCGTTATTAAGCACTAATCTGTAGCAGGCTTGGCAGAAAGTATTCACACACGAGTAAGGGTTTGTGATTCACATAGAAGATTGAACGTCTCGCCCACACGGTTTCACCGTTGAGTTTGCCGCGTTTGATTTCAATGGGGCCACGCTGCATATGCTTATGGCTGAACAGAAATTCCCCAAGTGGCTTGGTATTAAGAGTGAGCAATTGACGCTCAAAGCCGGTGAGGGTTTGCCGAGGAATGATACTGCGTGCGTAAATTTGAGGCTCATCATCCACACATAATGCCACTTCACGGATATACGCTTGCTGGCGAAGTTTAATGCCCATGGCATTGGATTCAGACAAGTTGGGTAAATCAAAGTGACGACGGATGAGCTTTAAACTAAAGCGATTCGGTGCAGCCGCTTTAAGGTTTTCTGTTAGGGACCCTGCATCCAACAACCAATGGCGCCACGGGCCGCTAACCACGCTGTGGGGCATGGGCTTAAGCTTTACCCAAGGCTGTAATGAAAAGGATGGGGATAACGCTAACTGCATGATGGAGCCTTTTATCGCAATCGGCGCACAATGGCTTAATCCACATGACAAATCAAGTGTAGCGAATAAGGTACGTACGCAACCCTGTTTTGCGTCTTTTATCCTGTGTATATAAAAAGAGTTTATTTGTGTAGGACAAAACTTTTGGGTAAGGTTCGCTGCTGAAAAATTTGGGAGAGTATCATGGCTCAAGATTTTAAAAAGTGGCAGTGCATTGTGTGTGGTTGGATTTACGACGAGGCCTTGGGTTGCCCGGAAGAAGGCCTAGAGCCAGGTACCCGTTGGGATGACGTGCCAGAAGACTGGTTGTGCCCGGATTGTGGGGTGGG
>JABXIK010000090.1 GCA_013373125.1 Gammaproteobacteria bacterium
AAATGATTTAGCATCAGTTACCTGCTCTAAGTGCAGCATAATGGCTTTCACTTGCCGCTGTGTAGATAGATAATCAATGGTGTCCGGCATGCTTACATCAGCACTATCACCGATGGTTAAAAAGTGCGAAAAGCCAATTCCACGGGCATGAGCCCAATCAAGCAAGGCACTGGCCAAAGTCCCCGACTGACCCAAATAAGCAACCTTACCGGGCAGCGCATTAATATGGCTGTAGCTGGCATTAAGGTTTAACTCAGGCACAAGCAGACCAAGACAGTCCGGCCCCATGATGCGCACACCATGCTCACGTGATAGCTTCCTTAAAGGATGCTTGGAAGGCCTGAATTGCTCAGCACGCTTACGGGATATACCACCTGTGAGAATTAGAACAGCGTGAATGCCGTGACGGCCCAGTTGCTTGATGATTTTTTCGATTGTATGTGCTGGTGTACAAATAATCGCCAGATCTACATCTTTAGGTAAACGCCCGATTTTTGAAATGCACGGCACTCCGTGGACAGTTTTATAACGTCGCACGTTTACCGCATATACACTGCCCTTAAAACCAGATGTTTTTAAATTCTGAATGACCGCCCCACCCATACTGGAGGTGCGCTCAGATGCACCAATCACTGCAATTTTGGAAGGCTCAAAAAACCGCTCTAACCAACGAGTACCCATAAATCCCTAATAAAAAGGTGTTAACAATCAATTAATTGAGTTATATAGACTTATTAAACAAGCCTCAAGCAATTCGTGCATGTCTTCTACATTATTTATACAGCACTCTCACTTTGATCAACATTCAGTGCCACCAAACCACCCTGAAAGCCCACTGCGCAATCTGGCCGTAGAAACACGCCTAAGACAAACTGGTCTATGGCAAGACTTAAATATTCAGAATGCCCAGTCTGTTAATCGCGAACTATTCAAGCTAGTACACAAAGCAGGCTATATCGATCAGCTTTACCAGATCAGCCCAGCCAAAGGCATGATTTTAGCTGATCCAGACACACCCCTAAGCTTTGATACACTCAAGGCTACCGAAGAGGCCGCCGGCTCTGGCATCCAAGCCATAGACTTAGTGACAAGCGGGCAATATCAAAATGCATTTTGCGCCATACGCCCACCTGGACATCATGCGGAACCCAATAAAACCATGGGATTTTGCTTCGTAAACAACGTGGCACTTGCTGCACAATATGCCCTATCCAAAGCAAATATTAATAAAGTATTGATTTTCGACTTCGACGTCCACCAGGGCAATGGCACCATTGAGATCTTTAAAGATCGTGATGATGTTATGGTCATTAGTAGCTTTCAGCACCCTTACTACCCAAACTCCCACTGGAATATAAAGTCCGAAAACATCATTAATATCCCTATAGAAGCAGAAACTGCCAGTACACAATTTAGACGATTGGTCGAACCTAAAGTAATTAAGGCCGCATCAATGTTCAAACCAGACCTAATTTTAATTTCGGCGGGTTTTGATGCGCATACAGATGATCCAATGGGTGAGCTGGATTTAATTGAAGATGACTACTACTGGCTAACCAAGCTCACCATGAGTCTCGCTAAAGACCATAGCCAAGGTCGTATCATTTCGATGCTAGAAGGCGGTTACAACCTAGAAGCCCTTGCCAATAGCGCACACGAGCATGTACGCGCCCTCACCGGCAAATAATCATTTAAGTTTTTTACAGGCGTAAAAAAACCAGATCATTTCTGATCTGGTTTTTAGAATAAATGGCGGAGGAGAAGAGATTCGAACTCTTGGACGGGTATAAGCCGTCGCCGGTTTTCAAGACCGGTGCTTTCGACCACTCAGCCACCCCTCCGCTGTGGGCGATGCGTATATTACTGGATTCGAACTAAGTGTCAACAACATCTGTAAAAAAATCTTACTTTTTAATAACTTAGATAGAACTCACGACCCAATCATAGGTCAAAGTCCGCAATAGAAAGCTTGAATTTCCCTACAACACCCCTATTATCTGCTTTGTCGGATAACCCAACATTAATTGGAGTTTTAACAAATGGAACAACAAACACTTGCCCATTCACAGGTAAGCAGCGTCGACACTCATAAAGTGCTTCGCAACACCTATATGCTATTAGCTATGACACTGGCATTTAGTGCAGTAACCGCTGGCATCGCCATGAGCGTTGGCCTTGGTCGAGGCACCTCCCTAATTATGTCTTTAGTTGCGTTAGCACTGGTATGGTTTGTTCTACCGCGTACCGCAAATTCTGCGGCTGGCCTGCCTGTTGTGTTCTTGTTTACTGGCCTATTAGGCGCGTCTCTTGGGCCAATCCTAAATCATTACCTTGCCATCCAAGGCGGCAGTGAAATCGTTATGCAAGCACTTGGTGGAACAGCGATCATTTTCTTCGCACTCTCTGCCTATGTAACCACAACGAAAAAAGACTTCTCGTTTATGCGTGGCTTCTTATTCACCGGCCTAATCCTTGTTATCGTAGCTGCGATTGGCTCTATGATTGCATCTTGGGCATTCGGCGTAGATGTTTCAGCATTTAGCCTTATGATTTCAGGTGCCGTTGTATTACTAATGTCTGGATTTATTCTTTATGACACAAGTAGCATTATTCGTGGCGAACAAACCAACTACATCATGGCGACGGTTGGCTTATACCTAAATATCTACAATTTATTTACCAGTCTTCTACACATTTTAGGCGCTCTTAACGACGACTAATTAGACGGCCATTAAAACAAGGAGGGGCAACCCTCCTTTTTTATTTAAAAGCACATATGAAATTTTCACTTCTTGTTCTCTCAAGCCCCTATTCTTCTCAAAGTCATTTAAGCGCTTTGAAATTCGCCCAAGCCTGTATCGAACAACAACATCAGATTTATCGCATCTTTTTCTACCATGATGGCGTACATGGAGGCTCCGACCTTCAAGCACCGCCACAAGATGAACCCCATTTAGCACAGCAATGGCAACAACTTGCTAATGAGCACAATATTGATTTGGTAACCTGTATTGCAGCAGCTCTGAAGCGTGGGATTTTAAACGAAGAAGAAGCAAATCGTTACAACAAAGCGAACTTCAATCTATCCAAACCATTCGAGCTTTCGGGTCTTGGCCAATTACTGGATGCTCAAATACATTCTGACCGTCTGGTGACATTTGGATAACTCATGACACACGATATTTTAATTTTGCAGCGACAAGCACCATACGGCTCCAGCCTTGCGCGAGACGGCCTTGATTTTATTCTCACGAGCGCGGCATATGATCAAAACTTAACTGTCCTATTTATGGCAGACGGTGTATTTCAATTAATGAAGCAACAAGACAGCAAAGCTAGCTCATTAAAAAATCACAAGGGCGCACTCGAAGTCTTGCCACTTTATAATGTGGAGAATCTGTATGCAGTAAAAGAAGATCTTGAAGCGAGATCCATCAATAGCGAGGACATTCTCGATTCGATACAGGTGATTACTCAAATCGAGGCAAACAACCTCATTCAAAAACATGAAAAGGTTATCGGCTTCTAATGACATTACACATCATACAAAAGAGCCCATTTAGCAGCAGCGCTTTAGATGACTGCTTAAAAACAATTGGACCCGATGATTCGATACTCTTAATGAACGACGGGGTTTATGCCTGTAAACACCCAATTTTAAATGATTTGAGCAATTGTATATTTGCACTTAAAGAAGATTTAATGGCACGAGGCCTTGCACCTATTAACAATATTCAATCAATAGAATATCCGGGCTTTGTTGCCGAATGCTGCAATCACCAAAACACCATAAGTTGGTTTTAGCGTTATGGATCAATCTCAATTCGACAAAGAAGGCTTTCTACTAGACCTGACAACTTGGGATGAAGCATTGGCCAAAGAAATTGCTTCTGACATGAACATCGAGCTGACAGATGCCCATTTTGAAATCATTCATGCCTTACGTAAATTTTACCATGAACACGAAGTAGCACCGGCCAACCGCCCTTTCGTTAAGCTCATTAAAAACGAATTTGGCCCAGACAAAGGCAACAGTATTTACCTAATGACCCTATTCCCCGAAAGTCCTGCAAAAATTGCTGCGAAAATTGCAGGACTTCCTAAACCAGCGAATTGTTTATAATGACCATTGAACACCCATTTGCACAGTACGTCCGCATCCTTGGTAAAGGCCGCAAAGGCTCTCGCTCTTTAACATACGAAGAAGCCTTAAACGCCATGACCATGATCTTAAATGGCGAGACAGAAGATATTCAGCTTGGCGCATTCATGATGCTGCTTCGCGTAAAAGAAGAAAATGCAGATGAACTGGCAGGCTTCACACAGGCCACTAAAAATTTCATCGATAAAGATATCCCGAAACACATACAAGCAGATTTAGACTGGTCCAGCTACGCTGGCAAAAGACGCCAACACTCTTGGTATTTATTATCAGCCCTCACACTTGCCGATAATCATATCAAGGTATTCATGCACGGCGCCGATGGTCATACACAAGGTCGCATATACAGCAAAGGCATTCTAAAAGAGATGGGCATCCCTATCGCAAAAAACTGGCAAGATGTCGAAGCGCAATTAGAATCCGACCACTTTAGTTTCCTTTCCATGGAAAATCTTTGCCCGAAACTGCAAAGCATCATCGATTTACGCAATACGTTTGGCCTGCGCTCACCGGTTCACAGCTTCTCAAGGTTACTCAACCCATTAAATTGCGAAAACATCTCTCAAGGCATTTTCCATCCTGGTTATGGGCCAAGCCATCAGCACAGCGCCAATTTATTAAATTACAAACGCCTGTCTATTCTGAAAGGTGAAGGTGGTGAGTGTGAAGTGAATCCAGATTCCGTCATAAAAATGCATCACTGCTTTGATGGTCAATTAATAGAAGAAGAATGGCCAGCAATCTTCCCTAAACGCCATGTTAAGCCGCAAGATTTAAAAACAGATGATCTCATTGCACTTTGGCAAGATGACTCAACCAATGAATACGGTCTCGGCGCCGTATTGGGGACCTTGGCTTATACGGCAAGGCTAATGGGGAAAGCAGAATCTTATGAAGCCTGCATGGAACAGGCTAAAGAATGGTGGTCGCGCCGCAATCGCAAACGCTTTAATTAATTTAATCAGTTGCTTGCTCAAGCAACTGAAGAAGTCGACGGGCCAACGCTTCAAACGCTGCGGCCTCTTCATTTTCACGAGACGCACTTAGGCTAAACAGCAATCGCTCTATTTCTTCGCGACTCATGTATTGAATAGTAACGGGATTCAACATAACTTCATCCAAAACCAGTACTGTATTTAAATACAGTACCTTACTCTTATCTCATTAAATTGCAATTACGGCTTCTCGATATAAAACCGAAGCACACCATCCTGCTCATCATGAGATAGCAGGTTGTAACCCAAGAACGTACAAAATTTAGCAATATCACGCTTGGTCGAAGGGTCCGTTGCCAATACGCGCAACACGTTACCAGATTGCATTTCCTTTACCTTATTGTGCAGCATCATGACAGGTTCAGGACACATTAAACCTGTGGCATCCAACTCCAAATCAAATTGTGCCGTCATTTCAATTCACCTTTAACCCTTATTATTACAATTTGGGCAGATCTGCTGCTCTAAACTAGCCTGCCAGCCTTGATGATTCATAGCCTCAATCGCCGCTAATTGAACATCACCCACTACCACGAATTCCATTTCATAATGGGTGCTGCATTCATCACATACAATATCCGCGGAACGAACATCAAACTGGGCCTGATTAGGCCCTTTACAGCGCGCACTCCACGCGCCTAATGGCGTGATTAGGGGCTCAACAGACATGACAGGTAGTATTAAGCTCATTTGCTTAGAGCCCTTTATCGGCAACAACAAAGAAGCACCAGATGCCGGCTGTGCGCCCTTGCCTTTCACCTCAAATACGCCTAACTCAAAACTACTCACACCCAAGAGTTCACAATCAACATCGCTTTCAGCCTGAAACCTAACTCGCCCTGGGGGTGTTTTTTTGTACAAAATATAATCAAGCATAATGAAAAAATTGTGTCGAAGAGCCGCGCAGCATACAATTTAGGGCTGTTTTTATAAAGGGTCGATGCTGGATTTCATTATTCACCACCGACTTTATTCATTTTGACACCCTTGGAACTCAAATGCGCGCTAGCCAGTATTTAATCGCCACCCTAAAAGAATCCCCTTCTGATGCCGTCGTAATCAGCCATCAATTGATGTTACGTGCAGGCATGATCCGCAAACTCGCGTCTGGTTTGTACACTTGGCTTCCCCTAGGTTTGAAAACACTACGCAAAGTTGAAAAAGTGGTGCGTGAAGAAATGGATGCCGCTGGCGCTCAAGAATTACTCATGCCAGCTGTGCAACCAGCCGAGCTATGGGAAGAAACGGGTCGTTGGTTCCAATATGGTGGCGAGCTATTACGCATCAAAGACCGTCACAACCGTGATTTCTGTATCGGCCCAACCCACGAAGAAGTCATCACAGATTTAGCTCGCAACGAATTAAGCAGCTATCGACAATTGCCAACTAATTTTTATCAAATTCAAACAAAATTCCGCGATGAGACGCGTCCTCGCTTTGGTGTAATGCGTGCCCGTGAATTCTTAATGAAAGATGCCTACTCTTTTCACATCGATGAAGCATCACTAAATGAAACCTATGAGCGCATGCATCAAGCGTATTGCAATATCTTTAATCGCCTAGGTTTAGATTTCCGCCCTGTAGCCGCCGACACTGGCTCCATTGGTGGCGCCCTTTCACACGAGTTTCACGTATTAGCTCAATCCGGTGAAGACGACATTGCATTCAGTAACGGTTCAGACTTTGCAGCCAACGTTGAACTAGCCGAAGCCGTTGCTCCGAGCGAAACTCGCCCTGCTGCCAGCGCCTCACTCGAACTCATTGATACACCAGATCAACACAGCATTGAAGAAGTGAGTCAATTCTTGAATGTGGAACCTAAAGCCATCATCAAGACATTAATTGTCGAAGGTGAATTAAGCGAAGAAGAAATCGAAGCAGGAAAAGAACCTGCTCTTGTTGCTTTGGTGGTTCGCGGTGATCACGAATTAAATGAAATTAAAGCAGAAAAGTTAAAAGGCGTTGCCTCACCTCTTACCTTTGCAAGTGAAGAAGCCATCATCAAACAACTTGGATGCAAGCCAGGCTCTATTGGCCCATGCAACTTAAACATCGAAGTGATTGTCGATCGTAGCGCTGCCATTGCTGCTGACTTCATCTGTGGTGCCAACCAAGATGGTAAACATTTCACAGGTGCTAACTGGGATCGTGACGCAAATATTTCTCGAGTTGAAGATATCCGTAACGTAGTTGAAGGCGATGCCAGCCCAGACGGTAAAGGCACGTTAGAAATCAAACGCGGTATTGAAGTGGGCCACATCTTCCAACTTGGCACAAAATACAGCGAAGCATTAAACGCCACCGTATTAGATGAAAATGGCAAGAGTGTTGTTATGTCCATGGGCTGTTACGGCATCGGTGTGTCTCGTGTTGTGGCCGCTGCCATTGAACAAAACCATGACGAGCGCGGCATCATTTGGCCTGAAGCCATTGCTCCATTCCAAGTGTCTATCGTACAAATTGATGCCAATAAATCTGAAGAAGTAGTGACACAGTCCGAAGCCCTATACAAGGCTCTAACCGAGCTTGGCGTAGAAGTTTTCATGGATGATCGCGACAAGAAAACCAGTCCAGGCGTGAAATTCGCTGACGCTGAATTAATGGGTATTCCACATCGCGTTGTTTTCAGTGCACGCGGTTTGAAAAATGACACAGTGGAATACAAAGCACGCGCCCAACAAAAAGATGAAGCTATTGAACTTTCAAGCGGTGACATCTTAGCTCATGTGAAATCTGTATTAGGTTTATAAATCATGCTTAAGCGGCTTGTTTTAATTGCATCTCTTTTTTTGAGCCACTTTGCCCAAGGTGAAGTGGATCAAGAACTGAGGGCCTATTTAAAACAAGCCATCAACACTAGCAGCAGTTTTAATGATCGATTTGATGCGGAAGTTTGGATGGTGGACATGTCTGCCAGACTCAGTCGTTACATCAAGGACAAAAGCTTTCGCGTTTCCTTCTTGAAGCACCTGCATCATGCTGCATCACAACATGATTTGCCGCCTGAGATGGTCTTAGCTGTCATTCAAATTGAAAGTGCCTTTAAACCCTACGCCATTTCGTCCGTTGGCGCACAAGGCTATATGCAGGTCATGCCATTTTGGCGAAATGAAATTGGCCGCCCGGATGACAACCTAATGAATCTCGAAACCAACCTGCGTTATGGCTGTGCCATTCTGGCTCACTATCTTAAACGCGAGAAAGGCAACTGGATTCGGGCCCTAGGCCGCTACAATGGCTCACTGGGTAAGATGAAATACCCAACTAAGGTATTAAACGCCTGGCAAAAACGTTGGTTTGTACGAAGTATTTCCCAAGCATCCCTACCTTAATTGGCAAAACCCCTCTAATTCGTCTATTCCTTAATAAGGCCAATATTAAGGACAATGATCATGCCAAGTTTGTATGAAAAAATCGGTGGTGACAAAGCATTAAATGCTGCCGTAGACATCTTTTATAGCAAGGTTATCAACGACCCCTCCCTCGCTCCTTTTTTTGACGGCATCAGCATGGATCGCCAGAAGAAAATGCAAAAAGCATTTCTCACCGTTGCATTTGGAGGCCCCAACAAATATTCAGGTCGAGGTATGCGTGCAGCCCATGAACGCCCTGTTGCCATCGGCCTTAACGAAAGTCACTTCAATAAAGTAGCTGAACACTTACAACGCACCCTTCTAGAGCTAAGTGTGCCTTATGAGCTAATCCAAGAAGCCATGACCATAGCTGCCTCCACCAAGAACGACGTATTAAATCTTTAAGCCTCGGCAAGGGGCTACATTTCTTTACTTTAAATTACTCAAGTTTTGCAGCTTTTTGGCCGTCTTTGGCTATGATTACTTTGTGTCCGCGGAGGAATCACCATGCTAGAGAATTATAAAACCATTAAATTCAGTAAGCTTGATACCCAGCCTCAGCCCATTATTCCAGACCGGGGCTATAAAGAGCTTACCTTAGACGACTCAGCAATATCGGTCATGACTGACCACCGACTCGAAAAAGCCCCCATCTGCAATACCAAGACCAATCTCGACAATGCCAGCAAAAAAATGGCCAACGAAAAAACCAACATGTTATTTGTCGAAAATGCCAATGGGCAAATCGTAGGTTTAATTACATCCACTGATATATCAGGTGAAAAGCCTATTCAATATATCAATGAAACCAAGAAAAAACGCGATGAAATTAAAGTCGGTCATTTAATGAATGAAATTGAAAACATGCCGGTATTAGACATTCAAGATGTACTGCAAGCAAAGATTGGCGATGTATTACATACATTGAATGACATCGGAAGTGAATATATTTTAGTGACCACAACAGACGGTGACGACACGAGCATTCGCGGTGTATTTAGCGCGCGCCAAATTGCTCGCTCGTTAAATATTTTCTTCAGTCCAAGCCCTGCCGCCAAAACGTTTGCAGATTACAGCAGAGCCTTACAAGAAAGCCATCAGACTCACTAATCTCTAAATCACCTCAGAAACAGGCAGCCCCAAGGCTGCCTTTTTTTGTTGCCTCAATTCCATTAACACCGGCTTTAAAGTGCTATGCCACGTAGTATTTGCTTTAATGACTGCAAACTTCTCAATACGATGACCATGAATCAACTCACTCAACTCTCCAACTGTTTTTTGAGCTAAATCCACATTAAGAAATAATTCATCCATGTAACTATCAAGCCAACCTTCATCCAACAACGACACCAATACAGCTTCCCATTCATCGATATCCGTTAAGGTCAATGCCTGACATAAATCTTCACGAGTAATTCGCTCCACCTGATTTGTATTTTTCAATTGCTGCAAAATCATTAACGCCCAATCCAGCTCGCTCGCTGCAACCGCTTTTAATTCTTTTTGCAAAAACGGTAAAGAACGCACCAGCTCCGCACCAACAAGCACGACACACCATGCCGTGTACATCCAAATCAAAAACAATGGCACAACAGCAAAGGCCCCATAGATTAATTTATAAGAAGGCGCGAAGGAAACCATCTTTATAAAAGCCCACTTACACACTTCCAACAGTACCGCACTAAAAATCCCACCAATCAAAGCGTGTTTAAATTTCACATGACAGCTTGGCAAAAAATAATACATGGCACTTAATGCAATGACAGAGAGCATCAAAGGCAGCCACTTAAACAAGATTCGATTTAGATTAAAAACACCATCCACATACTCAACCCATAATGGAGAACTTAATAGATAACTGCTCACCAGAAATACAGCCCCTAACAATAACGGGCCAAGTACGATAATGAGCCAATAAAACATTAAACGGCGACCTACCCTAACAGACTTCACGCGCCATATTTGGTTAAACGATTTTTCGATTGTCATCATCAAACTAAGCGCACTGAGCAATAAGATGGTTAAACCGATCCAAGTGAGCTTTTGTGCCTGATGTGAAAAATCACTGAGATAAGTTTGAATAGCATCGCCAGACGTGGGCACGAAATGCTTGAATATAAATTCATGAAAGAGATCAATAAACGAAGCATATTGAGGGAACCAGGTGAGCATGACATAGCCAGATGCCATCAAAGGCACAATGGCAAACAAGGTAACAAACGTTAATTCCGCCGCATTACGGCGATTTTCATTTTCTTCAAAGCGCAGCAGCAATAGCCACCAAAACCGCCAAAACTGACTCACACTCAATACTCGCACTCATGACCAATATGGGTACAATACCCCCTTTCTTTCAGTTTGCAACGAGACCCATATGACCATCGAAATTTGGCACAACCCACGCTGCTCAAAATCCAGAGAGACCCTTGCCCTGATTGAACAAAAAAACATCAAACCTAACGTTTATCTTTATCTAGAAGAGAAACCAAGCGCTGATGACATTAAACAGATTTTAACCAAACTGGGCATATCAGCACGGGAACTGCTGCGCAATTCAGAAGATGCCTACAAAGAACAAAACTTAAAAGACAAAAGCCTGTCAGAGGACGCTCTAATTTCTGCCATGGTTAATGAGCCAAAATTAATTCAACGCCCTATTGTTGTGAATGGCAATCAAGCCAAACTTGGTCGCCCGCCTGAAGACGTACTGGAGATCCTATAGTGTCTTCTTATGTTTTAGTGCTGTACTACAGCCATAAAGGCGCAGTAGCCGCCATGGCCGATCAAATTGCACTGGGCATCGAAAAAGCCGGCTTGGAAGCGCGTATTCGCACGGTTCCCAGCGTATCAGCGGACACCAATGCCACGCTGGACGAAATCCCATCCGACGGCCCACTTTACTGCTCTGAAGAAGATCTGCGTAATTGCAGCGGTTTGATTCTGGGTAGCCCCGTCCGATTCGGCAATATGGCTGCAGCGTTAAAATATTTTTTAGATGGCACCAGCAACCTGTGGCTAACAGGCGTTCTCACCAATAAGCCAGCGGCAGTATTCACCAGCTCATCGACCATGCATGGTGGCCAAGAAAGCACCTTATTAAGCATGATGCTGCCGCTACTGCATCACGGTATGATCATGGCCGGCATTCCTTACACCGAACCTGAATTGTCCAGCACTTCAACTGGTGGTACCCCATACGGTGTTAGCCACTTTGCAGGCAAGCACAGCAACCTGCCTTTAAGCGAGGAAGAAATCCAGCTGTGTCAGATTCAAGGTAAGCGCATTGCCGAAATAGCCAAACAACTTGAGAAATAAATGAATACTTTACGCATTAGTTATTACCTTGCCCTCACAGGTTTTTTCCTACAGTTTGTTTTGCTAGGCATCGGCAGTTTTGACCGCCCTGATATTGAAATAAATGGTATCTACGATGTTTTCTTAGGCCTCTTATGGACAACCATCAAAGGGATTCCTTGGCTGGTTTTAGTACCAGGCCTGCTTATGAAGAGCAAAAATGTGCTTGCCTGGATGAGTTACATTTGTCTTGTTTACTTCATCATCTGGATGCTTTCGGCTTTCGGGGCAGAACATAGCAACCTAGCGACCCTGGGCGTGGTGATTACCTTAATCCAATTTTTAGCAGCGGCGTATTACACCCGTCTATTGAAACGCCAATAAAAAATGCCACCCTTGGGTGGCATTTTGAACACTGACAAATAGAGAATTAATCAATCCATTCGCTTTCGTCGTCTTCATCAGCAAGTTCCGTGGTGACAGTTTCACCACATTTTTTGCACTTACCTTCAATCATGATGACACCGTCTTGCTCATACTCAACCGGGTCAGTCATGCCAAGGTCAACTTCCATACAGTTGTTGCACCAGGTTTGTTCTAAAAAAGATGCTTGCTCTTCTTCGTCGCGCTGGTAAAAATCTCTTTCTTGTTTAGCCATTTTTTACTCCAGTTTATTTAACACGGGATTGTATATGGAATACCCACGTTTTCTAGTCCTAGAAAGCAGCAGCTTCGAAGAAGATGCTTATCCAATAGCTGCATGCTGGTCTATTGCCGACGGCCAATTAAAAGATGTTCTCATTCGCCCTGAAGATGAGTGGCAAGCCTGGGACGCCTCCAATGAGGACCGCCACGGCATCACACGCAGCCAAATTGAAATGGTCGGCGAAACGGTCTTAGATGTGATTCGTGAGCTGTCTGATGACGTTGATAAGCAGCCTGTCTATGTAAACGAGCCATATCTATATGAAAAATGGCTGAATACTCTGTATGGAGCCTACGGTGCTGAATTGCCATTTGATATTGTGCCCATTGCTGAGCTATTCCAAATGAGCGATGCTGAATTAGAAGAAGAACTAGAGAACCTATCATCCAACCTGCTATTGGATTTAAAGGTACCAGAAGAACGAGTTAGAACGTGTCTAGAGTTGTATGCGCGACTCACTGACGCGGGACTGATTGAGCCTTATTCGGGCTGATTACCAATCCATCACGGTCTTTACAAAAGGCCGTGTTAATTTGCGCTGTGCGCTCAATGAGGCGTTGTCCAACTGCTGAAGGACGTCAAACATACGCTCCATATCACCCTCCACTTGGCGAACCACATATTTAGCCACATCCGTGGTTATCTCTAACCCACGGTTATGTCCACGCAATTGCAAAGAAGCGATTTTGAATTCTTCATCTGGGTCATCAAATTCATAGACTAAGCCCCATTTCAAGCGGGATAGCAGATCCGGTAATTTGACCCCTAGTTCTTCAAGCGGCATATCCGCTGCAAACAACATACGACCACCGGCATCGCGAACCCGGTTAAACATGTGGAATAACGCTTCTTCCCACTGCTCATCACCAGCAATGGCTTGTAAATTATCCAAAGCAATCAGAGGAAGGTCTTCAAGGCTTTCAAATACTGCTGGGGAATAACCCACCAATTCATCTAATGGCAGATAAACACTATTAAGACCCTTGGCCTGAGCCTCATGACAAGCCGCCTGCAACAGGTGACTACAACCAGAGCCCGCAATACCACTCACATAAATGCTCTGCTCGCCTTCACCCTTCGCCGCTAGTTTAATCTGCTCGACGGCTTCAAGATCTTGCTTGGCATAAAAATTTTCAAATGTCGCTTCATCACGCAACTGCACTCTCAAAGGCAACTGCTCTACTACCTGTATTGATGCCATCAGCTTTCCGAATAAAACTCTGTATCTTTGTAAATTTCATGAATATGGCGTAAGAGTACCACAATTACTGCTGAGACAGGCAGCGCCAATATCACACCCATGAATCCAAATAACTGCCCACCGGCCATTATGGCGAAAATAACCGCCACAGGATGCAGCCCAATTTTATCTCCAACCAAGATGGGGGTTAAAACCACGGTTTCAATGATCTGCCCCACAGCAAACACAATTAAGATAAACAACAGCGACCAATCGACCCCAAATTGAAAATAACCAGCAAGCATGGCAGCGAAAATGCCAATGGCAAACCCCATGTAAGGTACGATACTCGCCAGTCCAGCAATGACCGCCACAAGCAGGGCTAATTTTAGTCCAACTATCCAAAGGCCTATTCCATAAATCACCGCAAGTGCGGCCATGACCCACAACTGCCCCCTTAGAAACGCACCTACTACCTCATTACACTCGTGGGCCAATGATTTTGATGTACTTTGAAAACGAACTGGCAACATTTTTAGCAGCTTCGCCATCAAAATATCCCAATCACGTAACAGGTAGAATCCAACCACCGGGACCAACGCTAGATTCACTACAAATCCAATAAAACTTCCGGCGGATGCGGTTACTTTTGCAACAACCGCACTGAGCATATCTTGCGTGCTGCCCCACTGGTTAAGAATTTGCTGACGCACATGATCAATATCAAACACACCCGCTTCTAACGACAAGGTCTCAATCAACCAGGGTTGCGCCACCAGCTTGAACCATTCAAACATAGCCGGCAGCTGACCATACACCACTTTTAATTGGTGAATAATCAAGGGAATAAAAATCACCAAAGCGCCAAGAAAAACCAATGTTAAAACGATGAAGCAGGTAATGACGGCCCAAGTGCGACTAAAGCCCCTTGCCTCTAGCCGATCAGCCACAGGGTCACCCAGGTAGGCAAGTAAGCCCCCAACAATGAAAGGCATAAGTACTGGCTCTAGTTTAAATAACAACCAGCCCAGAAGAATAACGATGAATAATATGAGGAAAGGTTTAAGACTTAACTGCAAAACATTAGGCATACATGGCTTTCCTTATCCAGATATAAAAATAATGCGCACCGCTAATCAATGTAATTGCCGCGGTCATTGTCACAATGGCGTCCAATTGGAATTCACTCATCAAGCCAAAGGCTGCATGAATAAGCAAACTCAGCACGAGTAAAATTTGAAAAAAGGTACTGGCTTTACCAAATAATGATGGAGTGACTTCATAAGGGCCAAATCGCCAGCGGTAAAATGCAGCGCCACTCACAATCATCAAGTCTCGCCCCATCATGATAATAAACAACCACAACGGAAGCAGACTTTTAAAAACCAAAATAGCTGCTGTGGTCACCAGCAATAGCTTATCCGCTAAGGGGTCCATAACCGCTCCCCAATGACTCTTCCAATTGAAACGACGCGCCAAATAGCCATCCACACCATCTGAAACGCCGGCAAAAGCAAACAACACAAAGGCACAGGCGTACTCCTCTACCCACAAACAAAATGCAACTGGCAAAATTGCCAGCAAACGCATGCCTGTAATGATATTTGGAAGATACCTTAGCAGTGTCTGTTTCATAAACCCCTTACGGCTGCCACTTAAACTGAATAACTTGTGGAATAAGCGGATCAATATTTGCCTGAGTGTCACCTGTCAGCTCAGCTTCTTGCAAAATCAATTTGCGGTCTAACGCCAACACCTGCCTGAACTGCGCCAAACTACCCGCTAGAGTCAGATTTAATTCCAAGTCCGTATCCTTTACCCGTGAGACAAACACACCCTTAGTAATGGTTAAACCATCCAAATAACTGACTAACGCAGCATATTGATTTAACGATTTTACATTGCCCACTTTAATGGCAAGTGTGCCGCTACTGGCATCACTAGGTTTAATAGCAAACGCATTTGCCAATACCTCTGCTGCAGCACTCATGCCAGATAGCACTTGTTGATTTAACCCTTCTGTTTCAAAGTCATAGTTGAATTCACGATCTTTGAAATAAAAGCGCCACTGACCTACCCAGTTGCCATCCTTGTTCTTATATACGCGAGCCGCCATGACAGATTCCGCATCATAGCGACCACTGGCCGCCAAGATAGATTCTGAAAACAGCCCCCACAAGCTCTCTTGCGGTAAACGCATAGAATCTTCTAAATCATATACGGGCAGGACTACAGGAATACCTCGTCGATCTCCAGCATCTTTAACCGCGTTAGCTAGCATGTCCTCGGCACCGTCAATCAATACGGTGCGATCACCCTCATCCTTCATAATCCAAAGCAGAACAGTTGGTCTGTTATTGCCCCAAAGTGGCAGCTGGGCTTGTTTGATAATACGTTGAATGGACTGGGCTTCGAATCGCATCTTCAACCAACTTGAACCAGGAGGAATGGACGCATCCCACTCTTCTTTTTGCACTGCTTCATAGCTGAACTGGTATAAATACTGATCAGCAATATCCAGTGCTCGCGCAACCGCTTCATTCTCAGCCGGCACGCTAAAACCACTCACCTTTTGCAGTACTTCAATCAAACCTTGCTTGGCACCTTGCTGGCGGCTGGTTAACTGCTGATCAGGCACTGGCACACGGGCATCATACAAGCCTGAAACCGGCTTGGCCCAAACAGGGAAAACAGTCAGAAGAAGCGCAATGACACTGAGATGGAATTTCATGGGTGGTTCTTTATTTCTATAATTGGCGGCTATTCTGACAAATTTTTAAAAAAATGCAGCACCCAAGTGCAAATAGTGCCATCTAAAGCACATGCATGATTTATAAAATGCCTACTAGGTGTTAAAATCCGCCACCTTTTTTACTCATCGATATTTTCCCGCACAAAAGGGCTGCCCATATGAGCGAGCAAAACAAGTCATTAAGCTATAAAGATGCCGGCGTAGACATTGACGCAGGCAACGCGCTTGTTAACAACATCAAGGGCGTGGTTAAAAAAACACGTCGTCCTGAAGTCATGGGTGGCTTAGGTGGTTTTGCGGGTCTATGTAGCCTTCCTACCAAATACAAAGAGCCTGTACTGGTTTCCGGCACAGACGGCGTGGGCACCAAGCTGCGCCTAGCCATGGACCTTGGAAAGCACGACACCATAGGTATCGACCTTGTGGCCATGTGTGTAAACGACCTAATCGTATGTGGCGCCGAGCCATTATTCTTCTTGGATTACTACGCCACTGGCAAACTTAATGTAGATGTTGCCACAAGCGTTGTGACAGGTATTGGCGAAGGCTGCATCCAATCTGGTTGCGCCCTAGTAGGTGGTGAAACCGCTGAAATGCCTGGCATGTACGAAGGCGAAGACTACGACCTAGCAGGCTTCTGTGTAGGTGTAGCGGAAAAAGCTGAATTAATCGACGGCAGCAAAGTGAAAGCGGGCGATGTGATCATCGGCCTGCGTTCTTCTGGCGTTCACTCAAACGGCTACTCGTTAGTCCGTAAAGTAATCGAAGTATCCGGTGCAGACCTAAGCCAAGACCTAGATGGTCAATCTCTAGGTGATGCTCTAATGGCCCCTACTCGCATCTACGTTAAACCCATTCTTAAAATGCTAGAAAGCATTGATGCACACTCTATCTGCCACATCACTGGCGGCGGCATGTACGAAAACATCCCACGCGTATTGCCAGAAGGCACCAAGTGTATCCTTGATAGCGCGGCATGGGATCGCCCTGCTGTATTTGATTGGCTACAAGAGAAAGGCAACATTGACTGGCACGAAATGCACCTAACCTTTAACTGTGGTTTAGGCATGATCGTAGTCGTTGACGAAAAAGACGCTCAAAAAACCATCGACCTCTTAAATGCTGAAGGTGAAACCGCCACTTTAGTTGGCCGCATTGAAGCTGCTAACGAAGGTGACGCACAAGTGATCGTTAAAGGCGTGGACGAGGAATAAGCCCAGTGAAAGCTGAACAAGCAGAACCGGCGCGTATTGTCGTTTTAATCTCTGGATCTGGCAGCAACTTCCAAGCAATCGCGGAAGCCTGCCAGAAAAAAGAAATCGATGGTGAGATCGTTGGCGTCATCAGTAATCGCCCAGGCGTAATGGGCCTTGATCGCGCAGAGCAATTTGAAATTCCAAGTACCGTTCTAGATCACACTGAATTTTCTAGTCGTGAAGAATTCGATGGCAAACTCATTCATGAGATAGACCAATACGGTCCAGATCTTGTTGTCTTAGCAGGCTTCATGCGCATTTTGACGCCAGATTTTGTACGCAGATATAAAGGTCGACTACTGAATATCCATCCTTCTTTGCTTCCTAAGTACAAAGGGCTCAACACCCACAAACGCGCTTTAGAAGCCGGCGACAAAGAACACGGCGTAACCGTGCACTTTGTCAGCGAAGACCTAGATGGCGGACCCAACATCATCCAGGCAGTCGTCCCCGTTCTTGATGACGACACCGAAGGCAGCCTGAAAACTCGCGTACAAATGCAAGAGCACGTAATCTACCCTATCGCCGTTAAATGGTTTATAGAAGGTCGCTTATCCATGCTCAAAGGCGACGCCTATTTCGACAACGAACCCCTTCCTGAGTCTGGCCTGCAGTTAACTGCAAATTAGAACAGACATTTCTACCCAGTTGCTGGCACGGACACAGCAACTGCGCTTATACTCTTAGCTCACTCACGCGTTACTAGGCAGGATGCTTTGTTTAAATACATCGTCACCATTGCACTGATCATCAGCCAAACTATTGCAACCGCAAGCGAACAAACCACCCAAACTGTTTCCCCCGTTTCAACTTATCAAGCCAGTTATGAAGCCACATGGAAAGCCGGCTGGTTTCCCATTACCGTTGATGCTTCTCGTTCGTTGACGCAATTAGAAAATGGCCAATGGCAACTAACATTTGAAGCTTACTCCTCAATAGCCGACCTGCACGAAGAATCTCAATACAAGATCGAAAACAACACCATTAAACCGCAAAACTATCGTTACAAAACATCGGGGTTTTTATCCAAAAAACGCCGTGCTCAAACATTCGATTGGGACAAGAAACAAGTCTGGGTACCTGAACGCGATGAATGGGCTAACTACGAACTTACCCTAGGCATTCAGGACAACCTGAGCTACCAAGAACAAATCCGACTTGATTTAAAAGCGGGTAAAACAGAATTCTCTTATGCCGTTGCGTATAAAAACCGCCTCAAGCATTATGACTTCAAAGTTGTCAAGCACAGCCAAGTAAAAACCAAACAAGGAAAAATCAACACCGTCGAAGTCATTCAAACCAAAGACAACAAAAAAGAATCCACACGCATCTGGTTTGCCGTTGATTATGACTACCTGCTTATTAAGCTCGAAACCAAACAAAGCAATGGTGATAGCAACACCATCACCCTAAAAGAAGCCCAAATAAAGGATAAAACCATTAAAGGCTTCTAATGCTTTTTTCCCATTTCCAAATCACGTAGAATCCCCGCTATCCAGGGGGAGGCCTCGGCCTGAGATGTCTTTTTAGCGAACCCCTAGAACCTGATCCGGTTAATACCGGCGTAGGAATGGACAATCTTTGGCAATCGCAGCACAACCCAGCCTTGCTGCGACTCCTCATTACCTCTACGCAGTAACCGGGACTTATTCAATCTTTTGGAAAAGACCCATGAAAACCCCTATTCTATTATTTAGCGCACTCAGTTTTAACGTACTGGCAGCCCTACCTACCCCAGTTAACGGACAAATCACAGACGCTGTCGATCAAACCATAGTCAATGGCCAAGTTACGGACAGCACCACCCAACCTACTGAAGTAAATGGTGCCGTCATTGATGCCGCCAATAACAAACAATTGGATACGGTAAATGTCACGGCGGATTTTCGTCAGTTAGATGTGATGCAAATTCCTTCATCAATAACGGTTGTAGGTGAAGAAGATATTCAAAACCGTAATGCCAATCATCTAGAGAGCGTGTTATCTCTAGCACCCAATGTAAACTTTGCCGCCGGTTCCTCTCGTGCACGCTTTTATCAAATTCGCGGCATCGGCGAGCGCAGCCAATTTATTGATCCTGTTAGCCCATCGGTAGGTTTATTTATAGATGGCATCGATATGACAGGTCTTGGCGGTGCGGCGACATTATTTGATATTGATCAAGTGGAAATTTTACGCGGACCACAAGGTACTGCATTCGGCGCAAATGCTTTAGCCGGTGCAATAAATATCACAAGCAAGCAACCCACCAAAGATACAGAAGGATATGTACAAGGCAAAATAGGCAACTACAACACATTAGGTTTAGGTGCAGCAATCTCAGGGTCACTATCTAGTAATATTCAAGCTCGTTTTGCTATTAATCAGTTTAAAACCGATGGCTACATGGAGAATATCCATCTCAATAGAGAAGATACCAATAATATCGATGAGTTAATTGCACGAGCTCAACTTGCTTGGCAAGTAAATACAAACAACGACATCAATATTTCTTTGTTTAGTACCGACATTAATAATGGCTACGACGCCTTCAGCCTAGATAACAATCGCAACACCTATTCTGACGAACCCGGCGAAGATTCACAAAATACCAATGCCTTATCAATTAAGTGGTTCTCCAAACTAAACAGCTCTATCAATTTAGAAGTGCTTACCGCTTTCAATGACACCAAGAGCACTTATGCATATGACGATGACTGGGCGTTTGGCCAATACACTTGGTTCAGTGACGATCCGGTTTACACTCCAGACCCTTGCACCAACCCTGGCACCTGCTTTAACACAATTGATGGCTACAGCGCTTATGACGAGTACAATCGTGAATACAAAAATCAGCACATCGATTTTCGCCTACTGTCTGGACAAGACGGCTTAATCTTCAACGAATCAACAGAATGGGTTATTGGTGCTTATCATATGAGCAGAGAAGAAAGCCTCAATCGTAATTACACTTATCTTGCCACCCCTTACAACAATTCAATTGAAAATATTTCAACTGCAATCTATTCAGAATTAACAACTAACTTCACACCAGAAACGCGTCTTACATATGGCATTAGAATAGAAGAATGGCACTTTGACTTCGAAGACAATAACGCCATAGAGAAAGATCAAAGCGAAACTCTTTGGAGCGGAAAACTTATTCTCGAAAGTTTACTAACACCTTACCAAATGGGATACATGCAACTTTCTCGAGGTGTGAAAGCTGGCGGCATCAATCGCGACACTAACATCCCAGAAGATAATCGCACATATGAAACCGAGACAAATAAAAGCCTTGAATTTGGTTTAAAGTCCAGCTTATTGGATGAATCATTACAAACTCGTATCGCTGTATTTTATATTCAACGAGAAGACCAACAAGTTAAGCAGTCTTACCTTTACTATGAAGACAGCAAACCTAAATTCAAAGACTATTTCGCCAATGCCGCCGAAGGTGAAAACTACGGCATTGAAATTGAAACCAACTGGAACCTAACATCTTCCTTAAGTTGGAATACATCCATTGGCTATCTAAAAACCAAATTGAATGACTATACGTTTAAAACTTCAGATGAAAATGACAACATCATTACCATCAACAAAGATGGTCGCGAACAAGCTCACGCACCTGAGATTTCTGCCAGCACCGCCTTAAACATCAATTTCACTCAAACGATAAGATTACACATTGAGACGGAATACAAAGACAGCTACTACTTCTCCAACAGCCATGATCAAAAATCCGAAAGCTATCAACTTTGGCACGCAGCTCTAAGTTACACTAACGGCAATACCAGCCTCAGTCTAAATGGGCACAACCTAACGGACGAAGAATATGCTGTAAAAGGGTTTTATTTTGGCAACGACCCAAGAGACGGATATGCAGCTAAAACCTACACTCAGCTAGCTGCGCCTAGACTAATTAGTATCCAAGCAACACAGCATTTTTAATTAGATTAAACACTCGGCAGGCCAAGCCTGCCCTGTCACTATCAAAACTGGAGCCAACATGGAATTATCCGTCGAGATCAGCAAATACCCATTGGCCGATGACTACATCCCAGCCATTAAAGACTTCATCGATCGCTTGAATGCAACCGATGGCATCAGCGTCGTGGGCAACACCATGAGCACACAAATCTTCGGCGATTACGACCTAGTCATGTCGGTACTCAGCCAAGAAATGAAGCGTTCCTATGAACAATTTGGCAAAGCCATATTTGTGTGCAAGTTTATTGGTGCTAATTTAGACCCAGCCCTTAATCCACACGGCGACGAATAAGGAATACACATGGAAAACGATTTACAAGCCACCCAATCCTTTAGCGATGCATTCATCCAAGGGGTAATTTCTGCAGCCCAAGCCATGAGTTACTGGGAAGTAATCGCCGTTGTTCTCGGCATCGCTTACCTAGTACTCGCCATGCGCGAAAACAGCCTTTGCTGGTATGCTGCATTTGGTAGTACCGCCATTTTCAGCTGGCTTTTCTTCGATGTGAGCCTAGTTATGGAATCGGCCCTGAATGTGTATTACTTGGCCATGGCAGTTTACGGCTGGTACGTTTGGAACAAGCAACCACAAAATTCTGCCATGCAAAATGAATTAACGCCTAAATTGCCTATTTCAACTTGGTCAGGCAAACAACACACCCTTGCCATTGGCGGCGTTTTAGCTCTTACATTTTTAAGCGGCTACTTGCTAAGCGAAAACACCACCGCAGTGATGCCTTATCTAGATTCATTTACCACCTGGGGTGCGGTTTTAACGACTTACATGGTGGCAAAAAAGGTATTGGAAAACTGGATTTACTGGTTTGTAATCGACGCCATTGCCATTTACCTTTACATAGATCGCGAGCTCTATCTAACTGCACTTCTAATGGGCGTGTATGTCATCATGGTGATCTTTGGTTACGCAGCATGGCTTAAGGTCTATAAAGATCAAAATGCCAACCATTCAGCCCAAGCTGCTTAACATGCAAACCAGGTCACGCGAATTAATCCATATATTGAAAGACTGGCCCACATGGCCAGTCCTCAATGCTTTTACGATTTCGGATTGTGATTTCATACAATTAGAGCAAGGCCTTACCAATGAAAACTGGCTAGTAACCTTGCCCTCTTCTACTCCAGAACAAAATAACCAATACGTCATTCGCATTAACGCGAAAAATGCAGAAGCCCTCAATATTCACCATCAATGTGAATTAGAAATTGTACAAAAAGTAAGTAAATTAAATATCTGCCCAGATATTTTATTTTTAGAACCCAGCTTCAAATACTGGATTCGCCCATATATAAAAGGCCTTACTCTTGCAGAGCTTTACGCAAATAACCTAAGTGATATATCAGAAGAAATTAAGAGCATCGCTCAAACTCTAAAGCATACGCACAGCCAAACCATTCAAAATCACTGGCCAAGCGTAGACACCAATCAGCGTAATGATTTCTTTTGGGATCAAATCATTCCTAATTTATCTATACACAAACAAGTTATTCTAGCCATCAAAGATAAGTTAGATGCAAAACTAAAAAACCAATGTCTACCAAATAAGCTTTGCCATATGGATACTAATATCCATAACTGGATCAAAAACGAGAGCGGTCAGCTATTTTTAATTGACTGGGAATATTCAGGGCTAGGCAATCCCATCTGGGATTTAGCCGTTTTCAGTGACAGCGCAAAACTTAACACCCAACAAGAAAGTGAACTACTAAATGAATATGGCGAATATTCATTACAACAATTACACATTGCAAAACTGCAAATGCATTATCTTTCGACACTCTGGTACGCAGTACAACAACACATCAATGAAGAAGAACTGCTCAATACCCTTGAGAAACTATCTCAGCAATTAATCTAATCAATAGTCAAATGTACGGAAACTTTGGCCAATATTGATCATACGTTCATGACTTACACCGGCTTTTTCCGCGCAATCCGGCCACAATTGAATACATGCCAATACCTCACCTACAATCTGCTTAATCTTTTGTTTGGATAATCCAGTGTGCTCGCCTGCAGCAAACAAATCGTCAAGCTCAAAACCTTCGCGCTTTCCGTTTACACTCATCTGATGCTTAGAGGTCCACAAACCTTTTGGGTTATAACTGTAAGCCACATCAAACGCAGGACTTAAACGCCACCGCCCTTGTCGACCCATTAAAAACGCAATGTTCTTGGTGTGATCATCTTGATTACGAAACACCACATTAAACACCATGCGTCGGTACAATTGCGCCACATGCTCACGTGGAATACGTAATTGCCTTGCTAATACCAAGGCTTGTTCATAGCTGGTAGAGGTTGGGTCGTTAAAATCAAAGTGCCCTAGTCCACATAAGCTGGTCATATGCAGTTTTTCATTACCAATACGATCAAAGCGCTTTGTCATAAAATGAGCCCGCCCGCCCTCTTCTAACAAACGACTTTCCATCATCTCAATGGCGGCTTTTTTTGCTAACAAGTAATACGCATATTCAATGCGGCCAAATCCCATTGGGTCCGCAAGCTCTTTGTCTTTATTTTCACTTACGCCATCGAATTTAATTAACCAGCCATCAAAACCGGGCTTGGTCTCAACATGACCCGGTAAAATAACATTATCCTTCTCATTCCAATTGATAATAGCTTTAGCCCGCGCACCACCGGCCGAGGTTCCAATTTGCAAAATTTGCTCAAGCGCCTCGCCATTTAAATCTGGGCTTTCGATTTCGAATTGTTTTTTTTGCAAAACCAAACTGGCCAAGCGTACCATCTTTTCGATTTCGATATGGGCATCCGTATCGTCTTCAAAATAACGCTGAGTTGGCAAAAACTCTAACGCGCCAATAGCTCGATTAGCGGTGTAACATAAACGCTCTACTGGATTAAAATCCTGCGGGCTACGCTGCTGTTTAATCAACCACTGGTCTATCAAGGCATTACCAAATTTGTCAGGCAGTACATCTGCCAACATGCCAGGCAAACCTTTGAAAGTATCTTTATTGAGATTAGCAAAGCGATAGGACGCAGCGCGCACCGGCATCACCACAGGCGCCACTTCGATACCAAATTGTTGGAATTCAGGCGTGTATTGAAAGTCCGCCACAGCCGCTTGCTCATCCCAACGCACTACGGCAATGGTTGTCCCCCATAACACCACTTCAGCCAGCTCAATGGCCATTAGCTATCACCATCCGCTTCTGGTTGCTCATCGCCCCACTTAGGTTTCGACTCGGCAACACTTTTACGATTACGCGACGCACGCTGTGGCTTTTTCACCTTGTGTTTCTCCATGGCTAGTTGCTCCAGTGGCGACACCACATTTGGATCTGGTAACGCCCTATAAAGCGCCTCAAGCAAGCCAAGAGATAACAAATATTTGAACAAAATAGCCGTCTGCCCCGACTGGCCAGACTCGATATTCTGCGCCGCACGCAAGCTAATCTCCGCTAATTCAGCCTGTTCTGCCTGAGTACGATTTTGACTGATACGGGTTTGACGGCACACATCACCAAGGCGCACCAACACTGAGTTCACAGCTTGTTCGGGCAATTGAGAAAGCATATATAAACCGCTTATTTATACATATTAATTCAATAAAATTAGCATATTACGTAGAAAATAACACTTTATTAATAAAATGAGTATTTCTACTCATTAATCCCATAATAGACATAATAGGTCAATTTAGGAGAGTAAGAGATTAACCGAATGCATATACAAATAGCCAAAGCCCTGAAACACCAGAGCTTTTCTAGCATTCAATAGCGGATTACCGTAATGTTCGCCCCAGCATTCTCATACAACAATAAAAATGGATTTAAAGAATGAACGACCGCCTCGCTATCTGGCTGGTAAACAGCCGCAACAAAATTGCCTTTGTTTCCTTATTGATCATCATTGGCCTCACCATGGGCTTAAGCCAACTGCAATTTAACGGCAGCTATAAAATCTTTTTTGATGATGACAACGAACAGCTACTCGCCCATCAACGCAACGAGAGCATCTACATAAAAAGCAACAACCTGCTCTTTGTATTCGAAGCCCTTAACGGCAACATCTACACCCGCGAAAATCTAGCCAGCGTTGAAGACATCACCCATCAAGCTTGGCAATTACCCTATTCCTCACGCGTCGACTCCCTCACCAACTACCAACACACAGAAGTCGAAGGTGACGATTTATTGGTAGCCGACCTAGTCGAAGACGCCATGAGCTTAAGCGATGAAGATTTACAGCGCATAAAAACCATCGCATCCAATGAAGTGGCATTAGTAAATCGATTAGTATCGGACCGCCATCACGCCACTGGCGTTAACGTAGTACTCAACATGCCAAACGATACTCAGCAAGCCGAAGGCAAAGCCACCGTTGAACTAGTGGCCGCCGCACGACAATTACGCGCGGAAATTGAAGCGCAAAACCCTAACATCAAAATCCACCTTCAAGGCTTAAGCATCGTTAATACGGCATTCAACGAATCCACCGAACACGATGCCATGTATTTATTCCCGCTATTATTTCTGCTGATCGTATTCATGCTGTTGTTTTTATTACGCTCGGCATGGTCAGCGTTTGTGACCACCATAGTCATCATAGTAGGCGTGATTGTCAGCGAAGGTTTTGTTGGCTGGATTGGTTATGACTTAAACCAAGTTAATGTCATGGCCCCCATTATTATTTTGACCCTAGCCGTGTGCGACTGCGTGCATTTACTCGCCAGTTATTTACATCATTTATCGTTAGGACAAAGTCGCAAAAACGCCATGACCGAAGCCATGAAAATCAACCTACAACCGGTATTTTTAACCAGCTTCACCACGGCCATCGGTTTTTTAGCCATGAACACCTCAGACGTCCCCCCGTTTAGAGAACTAGGAAACTTTGCCGCCTTTGGTGTCATGGCCGCTTTCTTTTTAAGCGTCACCATTTTACCGGCCCTAGTCGTTTGGTTACCCATGAAAGCCAAACCCATGGACGCAGGCAAAGCCTTGTGGTCCAGCCGCATCGCCGAATTTTCAATTAAGCATCGTCACATCTTGCTGCCAAGTGTATTACTAACCGCAATCGGTTTAGCCTCACTCACACTACTTAACGAACTAAACGACAACACAGTCGCCTACTTTGATGAAAGCACCGAGTTCAGACAGGCATCCGAATACATGGAGCAAAACCTCACCGGTTTTGATGTATTAAATTTCTCCATCGACAGTGGCGAAACCGGCGGTGTAAATAACCCTGAATTTCTAAAACAAGTGGATGACTTTGTTAACTGGTTTAAAAGCCAGCCCGAGATTGTCAGTGCATTAAGCTATACCGACACCATCAAACGCCTTAATAAAAACATGCATGGTGACGACCCAGCCTATTACACCATTCCCGAAAATCGAGAACTGGCCTCACAATATCAATTGCTTTATGAATTATCTCTGCCATATGGATTGGACTTAAACAATCAGGTGGACGCGCAAAAACGTTCGCTATTTTTAGCGTTTGGTGTAGTAGGCACACAAGCCAAAGGATTAATCGAACTTGATCAACGCGCACAAAACTGGATGGCACAAAACACGCCGAAAATAGTCACCCCCGCCTCTGGCATTTCCACCATGTTTGCCCATGTGGGAAAAAAGAATATCGACTCTATGCTCTCAGGCTCGATCATCGCCATCATCCTAATCACCATCACACTAATCCTTGCGCTTGGCTCCATAAAATTTGGCTTAATGAGCTTACTGCCCAATGTATTCCCGGCATTAATCATCTTTGGTATTTGGGGCATCACAGTTGGCCAAGTGGACTTGGGAGTGGCCGTGGTATTCAGCCTCACCCTTGGCATCGTAGTGGATGACACGGTGCATTTTTTCAGTAAATACCAACGTGCAAAAAATCAACTTGGACAAAGCTCTGCCGACGCCGTGCGCTATGCTTTCCACACCGTTGCCAAACCCTTAGTGATCACCACCATAGTTTTGGTGGCCGGCTTCTCAGTACTCATGCTAAGTAATTTCACTGCCAACGTAAAAATGGGCATGATGATCAGCGGCACCATTAGTGCGGCGCTGATATTTGACTTTTTATTATTACCTGCGCTGTTAATGAAGTTCGATAAACAAGCAGCGATTGAAGTAAGTGAAAAGGATGGGATAGCGACACAGGCTTAGAAAATTAGAGGTTCAACTAAAACGCCGCATCCATTGCGGCGTTTTTTTAAACTTATAATTAATATTATCGCCCTCAGCAACAACCGCGATCCAAACACGCAACGATCACATATCGTCGAACCTCAAAGGACCGACAACTAAAATCGCATTCACTATATAAGGTCGTAGCGACTTTGGT
>JABXIK010000145.1 GCA_013373125.1 Gammaproteobacteria bacterium
AACCATTTTTAAAAACTCTCAAGAGAGAATGTTTAAAGATGGTATCCCGTAGGGGAGTCGAACCCCTGTTACCGCCGTGAAAGGGCTGTGTCCTAGGCCTCTAGACGAACGGGACACTTAGGACTTGTCTTTTTCATTCTCTTTTAAAAAGAGGGCCTAGAAAAAGAAAGTTTTGGTGGAGCCTAGCGGGATCGAACCGCTGACCTCAACACTGCCAGTGTTGCGCTCTCCCAGCTGAGCTAAGGCCCCACGTCATCTCGGTGTTTCGAGATGGCGTGCATTATACGGATACAATTCCCTTTGTCACCCCCCTTTTTCACTTTTTTTGCGAATTAAAACAAGCTGTTACGACGGGATATAACGGGAAATTACCTGATTTATAAGGCTTAGTTTGCCTGATGTATGATGTATCTATTGAGCCAATGAGCGCACTGTTGGTGCGGAAGCTTGTTCAAAACCTTGGGACTTGGCCAATTGCACTTGCTCAAGCGCATCCTTCATCTGAATACGCCATTCACTGTCTGCGGCATCGGTTTTAGCCAGCTTATCCTGGCTGTGCCCCATGACCACAGGTAAGTCCAGCGCCAGCCACGTGAAATACCCATCCTTGAAGTAATGAACATTCTCATAACCCCAAGCCACCGCCAGAAACGTGGCCACGGCACTGCGATAGCAATGAGCGCTATTGCAATAAATGACGATGGGAATATCTCGGTCTAACGTCTCGATTAAATACAGGTCATTAAAGTCCCGTTTTAGATCCAAATGCACAGCGCTGCGAATATGACCTAATTGAAACTCAAACTCATCTCGCACATCGATGAACGTGGCTCCCTTTTCGAACAAGTTAAGGGCTTCAAATGCATCAATTGTATTAGCCCCTTTGATGGATTCGATTTGCTCAGCTTGAATGGTCCATGCCGGTATGATTAGGCAGATACTCATTAAGGAGTGTTGGAAATACTTGGCGATACTCACGGCCTTCTCCTTTTAACATTGTTAACTTGAGTATAGGTCGTGTAAACGCAGCAGCTTGTAACTTATGGCAGTAATACTCTCTTTGCCATATAGCGAATTAAACCAAGAAATGTGGTTATCATCCCTTGCAGTTTGGTTGGTCTGTGCATTGTCTTAAAGTGACTGAAAAATCAAATACACATAAAAAAACCGAGCATATAAACTCGGTTTTTTTATGTCGTTTTAGAGATTAATGAACGGCTTTCGCATTAGACATATTCACATGTCGCTTACGATTTAATGACAGTAATAATTCCGCTTCAGAATGACTAAACCCGCAACTATTTACTAAATCATTTTCTGTGGCCCCCATGGCAATCAATCGTGATGCTTGATCGTAGGATGGATGTTCAGGTTGCGAGTTTAAGATAGCAAACTGTTTCTTTAATACGTCTGCTAAACGGCGTTCCGTTTCTAACACCTTGTGCCCCATACCAACGGCACTTTTTGATAGCGACGCCATATCTTCCTGTAATCGGCGATTAACTAATTGCTGCTGTCGTTTTTGCTTTTTCAATTTTCGTCCATTGAAAATAGCAATCAAACTGGCTAAAAAGGACAGGCTGGCTGCTGTTAATAGTAAGATAGGTTGAATGGCGGCGCTTAACGCCCAAGACGATACAAGCTCTAACATGATTCACTCGCAGTTGCCGTTATGGCAATTTTTAAATTTATTATGAACGCCAAACAATCATTGTTTGGCGTTAACTGCTCAAGGACTGTGATCGTAATTAATTTAGAAGTCGTTTAACTCAGCCCATTCTTCATCGGACATCATTTTCTCTAAATCAACCAGTATCAGAAGTTCTTCGTTTTTATGACAAACCCCTTGAATAAACTTGGCGGTTTCTTCGTTACCAACATTCGGAGTGGTTTCAATTTCTGATTGACGCAAATACACCACTTCGGCCACTGCATCTACCAATATTCCCACCACCTGATTTTCGGTTTCGATAATCACGATACGGGTTTGATCATTGGTTTCGGTTTCACTTAAACCAAAACGCAAGCGCGTATCTATTACCGTCACAACATTGCCGCGAAGGTTGATAATACCTAACACGTACGGGGGCGCACCTGGTACCGGAGCAATCTCTGTATATCTCAGTACTTCTTGTACTTGCATTACATTGATGCCATAGGTTTCGTTATCTAAACGAAAGGTGACCCACTGCAACACGGGATCTTCGGCTACCCCTTTTGCTTCATAGGTACTCATCAACTCTCTCCTATATATGGCGTAGCCAACCTAATGTTTGCTATTTACGCCAGCGGCCAACGAAATCTTGGCAACCTGTCAAATTCATAACATTCCCTGTTAATAGTTTAGACTAGAGCAGGTTGTGTGCCAGTCCAGCGAACACCTATTTACAGAGCCCATAATTAACTTGCTTCGGCTTCCAGCAAGTCAATCAAACTATCCACATGGATCAATGCGCACATATGATCCACTACTGTGCCACTTAGCCACTGGCGTTTACCCTGTTGCGAGCGCCACTTCACTTGATCAGGCTCCAAACGCACCGTGTTATGAACTTTCTTACAGGCCAGCGTCCATTTACTACGTTGCAGTTGAATGACGTAATCAAAACCATCTCGGGCTAAATTAAAGCCCTTTTCTGGCATGATGTATTGCGCGGTATCCACCACATACAAATGCTGTTCATTCTCAATGTAAGCACCAATAAACCAGTCAGGGCGACCTATTAATTGGTTGGTCTCATGGTCTACTTTGATAATTTTGCCTAACGATTCCATGGGCACGGCTAACTTCAAACCACACACATCAAACAGCAATACATCAAACGCTTGCTGCGCCCATACTGGCGCTTTTGGATAGCGTAATGCATCTGGCTTTTTATAAACCGATGCTTGCTCTTGAGTTTTCGTTTCGAGCGCTTCTTCAGTTGTGGTTTCCGTTGAGGTTTGAATTTCAACCTCATGCGCGCTTTGTAGTTGAACCTCTGGCTCTGAAATGGCAGCTGCCGATTGCTCAACCGTTACTTGCTCAACTACTTCAGCTTCAACAGCTTGCGGTACTGCATTAATTGCATCTGACTCTGCTTGAGAGCGTTGTACATCAGAAGCTTGTACGGCAGCATCGCTTTCGACTTCGTGTTTATCACTGACAGTAAGAGCGGTAACCACAGATTGCTCAGCGGAAAGGGGTTCTAAATCCGCCGTCATTTTCTCTTCGGTTTGTGCTTCAAGGTCTTCTAAGACATCGGGAAATAATTCACCTAACAGATTGTCCATATATTCTTGAACAACGGTGCCGACATTTGCAGATTCTAGAACCACGGATTTTGACTGATTGGGATGATTCATACTCTACCCTACCTGTCTTAACTGTGTTTTCTGATACAGAATTTGGCTCTGCTTAAACACGTAAGCCTGAACTGGCCCAGGAGGCAATTGTTGGCCCAGCAGTAACAATTGCAAAAACACTTCCCAGATTTCATTCAAGCTGGATTTGGACTCATTCATAACAGCAAACAAATCAGTGCAAGGAACAAGGCGATATCCGGTATCCACACTATCGGATAATTGAAAAACAAACTCCTGCACGGGAGGCAAAGGTATATCTAAGAAAAGAGTATCTAAATACTCGCTGACCGCCTTGTCTGAAGTGCCCACCATGATCTTATGCCGCAGAAGCCGTGCTAAGCAGGTTGCTCAACAAATGACGATATACGCGAACACCGCGTCCATCCGGGTCCAAATCCGATGGCACTTTTGCAATTTCACTGGCATCACGAAATTTGGTGTCCACAGGGATGGACTCCGCAAATACTTGCTCACCATACAGTTCACGAATTTTTTTCAATGCATGAACAGAGGCATGAGTTCGACGATCATAAAGCGTGGGAATAATGGTAAACGGTAATTGTTTTTTCGTACTCTGCATAACCATACCTAAAGTATGGGTCATACGTTCCAAGCCTTTTACCGCTAAGAATTCGGTTTGAACAGGAATTAACAAGCGCTGTGCAGCGGCAAGTGCATTGATCATCAAGACACCTAAAATCGGCGGCGTATCAATTAAAACAAATTCATAATCATCCCACAGCGTTGCCAGTGCTTTCGAAATTACTAGCCCCATACCACCTTGCCCTGCGACCTTACGCTCAAGCGTTGCCAATGCGGTACTGGCTGGAAATAAATCGATGCCTTCTTTGGTAGTATGGCGAATGACTTTTTTAGGTAAGCCCTCGGGAACTTTGCCTTCATGCATGAATAAATCAAATGTACTGAATTCGATGTCATCTGGATCGTATTTGAAGTAACTGGTGAGGGAGCCATGAGGGTCTAAGTCAACCACTAAGACACGATGACCTTGCTCGCGCAACAACCCCGCAAGACTGACAGTAGTCGTGGTTTTCCCCACACCACCTTTTTGATTAGCTACGGCCCATACGTGCACAACTCACTCCTTGGCCTCAACTCAACATGCCGGAAAATAGCGGCAATTTTTTTGACCTTATTTCGCATATTCTGACTATATGCAGGTTTTATTCCCGCTACTGTTTAGGATTAGCAGATAAGTGCTCATCCGTCACCGTTTGAATCCGATCCACTGATTCTCGGGTCTCATGAATTAAGAATAGCACCCGCCGATTAATTGACTGCCCGTCTTCATCATCATTCGATGCAATCGGCTGAAACGGTCCATAATTCACGGCCGCCAAACGCAATGGCGATACATCATCTAAGACCAATAATTGCAAAATCGCCATGCCTTGTTGCCCCGCTAAGCGCCATGGGTTCGACTCAAGTACTTGATTATCGGTAAAAACTTCAATATCGATAAAATTTGGTATCCGTTCAAACACATCCGCCATTTTCGACAATAAATATTCTCCTTCCGGGCTGATAGTGGCGCTCTTACCGATAAAAATATAATCCGCAGGTAATTCAATTTGCCAATAATTGGGTAATTGCCGCAGATTAACCCGCGGCTGGTTTAAGCTGGTTTTTAATAATTCAGTGAGTTGCTGCTGCAACACAACACTCTCATCAGACATTTCCGCTTTTTCTGCGGTTTGTTCCAACTGTAAACTTTCTTGCAAGTCCGAAATAAGAGATTGGATATCTTGAGGTAAATTCATCGCTGCCGGTTGTTCAAATACACCGACGAACATCTGGCTCATTTGCTCAAACTTATCATCATTGATAGAGGACGCCGCATACAGCACAACAAAAAATGCAAACATCAACGTCATGAAGTCTGCGTAAGACACCATCCAACGCTGAGCATGAACCGATTCAGGCGGTAAGTGACGTCGAGGCATGGTTTTCCTCCATCATAAACTGCCTTTTTTTAAACTTTCGTAGCGATAACGAATGGAGTTTGGATGTTCGCCTTCGGCAATAGCAACCAAACCTTCGATGATCAATTCGTTATACAAATATTCTTTTCGGACAAGATGTTTTAAACGTTGTGCCAATGGCAAAAAAACCAAGTTGGCACTAGCAACACCATAAATGGTCGCCACAAAAGCAGTAGCGATACCTGGACCAATTTGATCCGGCTCACTTAAATTTCCTAAAACCTGCATCAAACCCAAAACCGCACCTAAAATGCCAATGGTAGGCGCGTAACCACCTAAGCTTTCATACACATGGGCAGATTGTAAACCGGCATCTTCTTGCCGATATAAATCCAATTCTAAACTGGAACGAATGGCATTGGGTGGTTGGCCATCCGCTAATAAATTTAATCCTTTTCTCGCTAAAGGCGACGCCGATTTGGCGCTGTTTTCTAATCCAATGAGACCTTCTCTACGAGCCACTTGCGCCCATTTGCACAAAGTCTTAAGTAATTCATCCAGACTATAATGGGGTGGAAAAACCAACCAGAAAGAGCGAGCAAACGCACCTCGCATGACTGAAAAAGGGGTTTGAACCAAAACCGCGGCAAAGGTACCACCAAACACAATAATGGCTGCCGCTCCATTCAATAATGCTGTGTTTAATCCGCCTTCTATCATGTTGCCAATTAAGATGGCCGCAACTCCTAGCACTATCCCTGCTAGGCCAATGACATCCATTAGCGAACCTCTTTAATCAACTTACCAGCAATTTCATGTAGAGGTAAAATGGCATCCGCTAAATTGGCTTTAGCAATCGCCATGGGCATGCCGTAAATCACACATGTTTTTTGATCTTGCGCCCATATACTGCATCCAGTTTGTTTCATTAATGCAGCACCATCCTTTCCGTCACTGCCCATTCCGGTTAACACAATACCTAATGCTTTTCCTGGATAATGCTTCGCGGCGCTTGCAAAAGTAATGTCTACACAGGGGCGATAATTCACACGATTATCACCATCCACCACTCTTACTTTTCCTCTATCTAACATTAATTGCTGACCGCCAGGGGCTAACAATGCTTGACCTGGTTTTAAAACATCTCCATCTTGCGCCAGCTTTACCGAAATACGACATAGCTTATCCAAACGCTCTGCAAACGCTGATGTGAAAGACGCAGGCATATGCTGAATCAATATAATGGGCTTTGAAAATGTGGGGGGCAATTCAGTTAATACTTTTTGCAGTGCCACTGGGCCGCCGGTACTTGTGCCAATTAAAACAACATCTACAGGTTTTAAACGAGTTGAGCCTTCGCTCGCACTGACTTCTGCCTTTTCTTCTGGCTGTTTTGTTGTAGGTCGAGGCGGTACTCGCTCAGGTGCTTTCCTTTCTGGAATGGATCTTTCTACTGTTCTCGTCGCCGGAGCTTCAATCGTAGGACTGGCTTTTGCTGCAGGAGAAGTGTACGACAGAGAAGGTGCTGAGCGATTATAATATTTCGCAACGCTTTTAATTTTATCGCTTAAAACATTGCGTATTTTATCGCCACCTCTTTGTAGATCTTCAAAGTTTTTAGGTAAAAAATCTACTGCACCTGCGTCTAATGCATCTAACGTAACTCGAGCACCATCATAAGTTAGCGACGAAAACATCAACACAGGAGTGGGTTTAAGTTTCATGATATTGCGAAGAGCGGTTAAACCATCCATTACCGGCATTTCGTAATCCATGGTAACAACATCTGGTTTAAGACTTTCGACTTTCTCTATGGCTTCTCGACCATTATTGGCAAAGCCGATGATTTGAATATCTGCAACGGGTTTAAGAATTTCAGAAATGCGTTTTTGAAAAAAGGTAGAGTCATCCACCACTAATAAACGAATTGCCATTGCGACTCCATTTCTAAATACACCTAATCAAGGCACTGCCAATGACAAGCTTAAGAATTCAATATTTAAATTGATTGGCTATGCGGCAATTAAACTATTTCTCTTGGCATAGTGATGTAACATGCTTGGTACATCTAGGATTAAAGCGATTCGTCCATCCCCTGTAATCGTTGCCCCTGCCATACCAGGTGTTCCTTGTAGCATTTTACCCAGTGGTTTAATCACCACTTCTTCTTGACCAATTAATTGATCCACTACAAAACCCACTCGTTGTGTGCCTACTGAAACCACGACTACATGCCCTTCTTTTTCTGCTTGGCCACCGGCGTTATTCACTAACCAATGTTTCAAATAAAATAATGGAATGGCTTTATCACGTACCACTACCACTTCTTGTCCGTCTACCACATTGGTTTTGGTTAAATCCAAATGGAAAATCTCATTCACACTCACCAATGGAAATGCAAACGCTTGATCCTGTAGCATAACCATTAAAGTCGGCATGATAGCCAAGGTTAACGGCACCTTGATCATGATTTTCGAACCACGACCTTGCACAGAATCAATATTAATAGTGCCGTTTAACTGGGTAATTTTGGTTTTCACCACATCCATACCCACACCGCGGCCAGAAATATCACTGATCTCGGTTTTAGTAGAAAAACCAGGCGCAAAGATTAAGTTGAAGGATTCGGTATCGGTTAATCGATCCGCCGCGTCTTGATCCATCACGCCTTTTTCTACTGCAATTTGCTGTAGCTTTTTAGGGTCCATGCCTTTGCCGTCATCCTGAATGGATAGCAGAATGTGATCCCCTTCTTGCTCGGCGGACAAAATGACCGTGCCGTTTCTAGGTTTGCCAGTGGCTTCACGATCTTCCGGTTGTTCAATACCGTGATCCACCGCATTACGCACTAAATGCACCAAGGGATCCGCCAGCGCTTCCACCAAGTTTTTATCTAAATCGGTTTCTTCACCTTTTAATTCTAAGGTCACTTCTTTTTTCAAATTACGAGCAAGGTCACGTACCACTCGAGGAAAACGCCCAAACACCTTTTTAATCGGCTGCATCCGCGTTTTCATCACGGACGTTTGTAAATCACCTGTAACCACATCTAAATTCGCAACCGCTTTTGCCATGGACTCATCGGTGCTTTTTAAACCTAAACGCACTAAACGGTTACGCACGAGTACCAGTTCGCCCACCATATTCATGATGTCATCTAAGCGTTTCGTATCCACACGAACCGTGGTTTCAGCTGCGGGTGCTTCTTGTTTTTTAGCCGCTGCTGCAGCCGGACTTGGGGCAGCCGCTTTAGCTGCCATAGGTGCAGGCGCTTTTTCTGGCTCAGAAGCTGGCGTAGGTGCCTGTGCGGCTGGTGGTGGCTCAGGTGTCGATACAGGCTCGGCTGGCGCAGGTTTATCACCTTCACCAACGGTTGGGCCTTTACCTTTGCCATGTAGTTTATCTAATAGCTCTTCAAATTCTGATTCAGAGATGGTTTCATCACCACCTGCTGCAGCCTCTACCGGCGCCTCTGTAACCGGTTCTGATTCTTCGGCTTTACCTGCCGTTGGCCCTTTACCGGAACCGTGTAATTGATCAAGCAGTGCTTCAAATTCGTCTGGGGTGATTTCATCTTCAGAATCACTAGCCGCAGCGGACTCTCCAAATAAATCGTCTTCATCTGCGGCCGCAGTAGCCGGTTGGGCAGGCGCCTCGTCCCCACTTGGCTCTTCTAATGAATCTAGTAAGTTTTCAAACTCTTCGTCAGTAATATCACCGTTGTCATCTGCGGTACTTTCTGCAGCAACAGGCTCGACAGGTGCTTCAACCGCTGCGGGCTCTGCAGCAGGTGCAGGAGCAGATTCCCCTGCTGTTTCCGGCTTGGAATAACGAGTTAAGTCATCGATAAGTTGCGGATCTGCGGGAGCGGGCATTTCACCACCGCGTACGCATTCAAACATTTCATTGACGGTATCTAATGCTTTTAACACCACATCCATTAAATCGGATGTCACCGTGCGTTGACCATTACGTAAAATGTCAAACACGTTTTCGGCAACGTGACAGCACTCCACTAGAGGTGTCAGTTGTAAGAATCCGGCACCGCCTTTTACAGTGTGAAAGCCACGGAAAATAGAATTCAATAGATCGTGGTCATCTGGACGATTTTCCAAATCCACTAATTGCTCAGAAAGCGATTCTAATATTTCGCCTGCTTCTACAAGGAAGTCCTGGAGGATTTCTTCATCAGCGTCCAAACTCATCCCTTTGCTCCTTTAAAAACCAAGACTGGACAACAGGTCGTCCACTTCATCTTGATTAGATGCCACGTCTTCATTGTCTTCGGCATTCAATTGTGGCCCAACACCTTTCATTGGATCATTTTCATCAACAGGCACATCAATTTCTCCATGTTGTATACCTGTCATTTGATCCACATGCCCTGCCATTGCAACAAGATTCACTAACCGTGCTTCCACGTCGGTAATCATTGTTGTGATGCGTTGTATTACTTGTCCGGTTAAATCCTGAAAATCTTGTGCTAATAAAATATCGCTTAAATGTGCATTCAATTTTCGAGTATTGGTATCGGTATTGGATAAAAATGTACTGATACGTTTGGTCAATTCCCGGAATTCATTGGCGTTCATATCTTTGTTTAAGAAACGCGTCCACTCTTGTTGGATTTCAAATGCTTCATTGGCAATCGCTTCTGAAAGCGGCATACTTTCATCCACTTTATCCATGGTTTTATTAGCGGCTTTAGCCGTCATTTCCACCACGTATTGCAATCCTTCTTGAGCCTCATCAATATCGGAACCGGCACCTTGTATGTTGCTATCCAACTTAAAGTTTTTAATCGACTCATGCAGTGCACGAGTTAACTGACCAATTTCCTGATAGAGATTTTCATCCCTAACTTTTTGCAAATCCTGAATTAAACCAACGGCACCGGCGAGATCGTTTTTCTCTAATCGGCCCATGAGCTCACTGGCTTTTTCAGAAAACAGCTTGGCAAACTCATTCGTTGAGTCCTTTAAATCTGCTTCCGCCATGACGATTCCCTAATCAGCCGTCTACTCGCTCAAAGATTTTCTCAATCTTTTCTTTAAGCACCGCTGCTGTGAAAGGTTTTACCACATAACCATTCACCCCAGCCTGAGCCGCTGCCACGATCTGATCTCGTTTTGCCTCAGCGGTTACCATTAATACCGGTAACGTTTTAAGGCGCTCGTCTTCACGGACATGCTTTAACAGTTCAATGCCTGTCATGCCTGGCATATTCCAGTCCGTCACGAGAAAATCGAAATCACCACTTTGCAGCATGGGCAATGCCGTACTGCCATCATCTGCCTCTTGAGTATTGGTAAAACCCAAATCCCTTAGCAGGTTCTTGATGATACGTCTCATGGTGGAGAAATCGTCCACTACAAGGATTTTCATGTTTTTATCCAAAGCTACCTCCCAGCGCCCTGGCCAATGACTCTATTACCTATTTTTAGTCTAGCCAGTGTTATGAAGTTATCCAGCAGGTTCGGGTGAAATAAAATAGTCGGCGTGAACCGCCCACTGATATTCTCTAACTCGCTGGTTTTATTAGGATTGTTGATCTGTCCATTCCGACAAGCGGGCACGCAAGCGTAGGGCTGCTTGGCTATGGATTTGGCTCACACGAGATTCGCTCACATCTAACACTGCACCAATCTCTTTCAGGTTCAATTCTTCGTCATAGTACAAGGCCAGAACCAGCTGTTCCCGCTCAGGTAATTTGGCGATGGCTTGTGCTAAATGCTGTTGAAAATGTTCCGATTGGAGGCCATCAAACGGTCCGGATTCATCATGACTGATGAGTTCACCCTCACGTTCACCCGGTTGGCTAAGCAAGTCTTCAAAGCTGAATAGACGTGAGCCTAGGCCGTCTTGTAGGTGCTGATGATATTCCTCTAAGGACATGTCTAAGGCTTGCGCCACTTCATGATCTTGAGCGTCTCGTCCGGTTTGAGATTCCACATAACGGATGGCATCAGCAATCTTGCGACTGTTACGATGCACTGAGCGCGGAGCCCAATCTCCTTTGCGAATTTCATCCAGCATGGCGCCTCGAATACGAATACCCGCATAGGTTTCAAAGCTTGCGCCTTTGCTGGGTTCATATTTTCGCGCTGCTTCAATCAAGCCAATCATGCCCGATTGAATCAGATCATCCAGTTGTACCGAAGGCGGCAAACGACCTTTTAAGTGATGGCCGATGCGCTTCACTAGAGAGGCATACTCTTCTATCAACTGGTTATAGTTAGGATTTTGCTCACCTGTGTACATGGCGAAACCACTTGCTACGGCCATAAATTATCCACGAGCTGTTGATACGAGTGACTCCACAAAAAACTCTAAATTGCCTCGCGCTGTGGTCGGCAAGGGCCAAGAATCCACCTTTTTCGCTAAGGATTTGTATGCCAAAGAGGCTTTGGCTCTTGGATACGCTTCAATCACTGCTCGTTGTCTTTGTACGGATCGTTTCACGCTTTCATCAAAGGGAATGCAGCCTACATATTGCAACGCCACATCCAAAAATCGATCCGTTACCTTAGTGAGCTTAGCAAATAAATTGTGTCCGTCTTGGCTGGTTTTCACCATGTTGGCTAGTACGCGAAAGCGAAACACACCATGGTCACGGTTCAACAATTTAATCAATGCATAAGCGTCGGTAATACTGGTGGGTTCATCTGTCACGACAATCATGGCTTCTTGCGCAGCTTTCACAAAACTGACTACGCCATCTCCAATACCGGCAGCGGTATCAATGACCAAGACATCCAATTGATCGGATATGGAGCTAAATGCGCGAATCAAGCCTGCATGCTCTCTTGGGTCGAGCTGTGCCATTTCTTGCGTGCCCGATGCGGCGGGAATAATACGAATGCCGCCAGGGCCATTGACCATAACGTCACGTAAACTCACTTCGCCACTTAATACGTTACTGATGTTATTTTTTGATGTAATACCCAATAGCACATCGATGTTGGCTAAGCCTAAATCCGCATCCAACAAAACCACACGGCGGCCCATCTCAGCTAAGGCAATGCTAAGATTCACTGATACATTACTTTTACCTACGCCACCTTTACCACCAGTGACGGCTATAACTTGTACTGGATGCATCAAAAACTCCCCTTAGGTAAAAGCTTAGTGCAATTGCAGCAAATAGCCCTGTTTGTCATGGTTAGAATCCGACAATTTTTCATAAGTAAGCCCTCGCTTATTGCCCAAGGGTTGGATAAAACACGCTTCATTACCAAGCCCCTGCCGCTATGTTCATATTCGCTACCATTTGCTGCTCTTGCTGCGCCATGCGCACGGCCTGTTTCACCAGTGCTTTGGCATTGGCAGGATCAATATCATCAGGAATACGCTGTCCGTCCGTGCAGTAAGCCAAATCTAATTTGCATTCCAATAACACGGTAATGGCTTCCCCTAGGCTGCTGGCTTCATCCACCTTGGTAAGCACACACCCATTTAGTTTCGCACCCTTATAATTGTGATAAACCTTACGTAGCACGCGCGCATTGCTGGTTGCTGGCATGGTTAACAAGGTTGTGATTGGCGTTTTCAATTGCGCAATTTGATCCAGTTGATATTTCAACATGGGATGCTCTGGGGTTAAGCCTGCAGTGTCGATTAAGACCAAGTCACAATGCTCTAACTGTTTTAAGCAATAACTTAAAGGATGATCTTGATCAGCTACCTGCACAGGCACTCCCAAGATTTGTCCTAAGGTGCGCAACTGGTCATGAGCGGCTAAACGATAATTATCCATGGTCACCAAACCCACTTTGGCTTCATCGTGCTCGAGGGTGTAGCGCACCGCCATTTTGGCGATGGTCGTGGTTTTACCGGCTCCAGTTGGGCCCACCAACGCAAATACACCTCCGCGTTTTAGCCGGTCGCTTGGGCTGATATTCATGTGCTGTGCTAATTCGTGTAAACAGGTTTGCCATGCTTGTTTTTCATCCACATGACTTTGAATGGTGTGCAATAAGCGATAAATAAGCCATTCATCAAATCCCATGTTTTCTAAACGCTGCCAAAGTTTGGCTTGCAGTGCATTGGCTGGGCTAAATTTTTTCCACACAAAATGATTGGATGTGGCAACCGCAGATGATCCACTGCCATTCACCAATAAGTCTTTAAGGTCATTCAGTTCGTTACGTACGTCACTTAAAATTTGCTGGTTTTGCTGCGCTTTGGCTTCGTCATATTGCGCGTGTAATTTTTTCGATGGCGACTCTGGCGGCTGATACGCGTAGCCAGGTTCTTGTCGTTGTTGCTTGATCTGTTGTAAAGACGCTTGCAGACCCGATTGGGTATTCACATTAATATTTGGCTGTGAGGCTGGTTTTTGTTCACTTTCCCTTTGACGCTTTAATGCTTCTAATTGATCTTGCAGTTTTAATTGTTCTTGAACTTGATGACGCTCACTTTCATTCAAAAACGGCCAAGGGTTATCATTTTGTTTCGATATAGCAGGCGCTGCTTTTGGCGCGGTATTTGTTTCGTGATCATCAAAGTCATCGGCGTTATAAATCGGCGCCGCTTTTTTTGCACTCACTGGCTCGTAGTTTTGCGCCACAATAATTTCCACACCGCCACTGACTCTGTGGTTGGATAAAATCACCGCGTCTGGACCCATTTCATCGCGAACGGTCTTTAACGCTTTTTGCATACTGCTGGCAGTAAAACGACGTACCTTCATAATCCTAATCTCATTTATCTAAGCATGGCTTAGGTTGAATCCCTGAATGGTTATTGCAGATCCGTTGCAGGCAATCATCACGCACCTATGGTGGCAGCAATGGTAATTTGCTTGTTATCTGGCACTTCCTGATACGACACCACATGGATGCTGTCGGTAACTGTTCGTGCAAAATTCGCTAATACTGGACGTAATAAACCACTAACTAATAACACGGCAGGGTGACCAGCCATCTCTTGATTACGTGCCGCTTCGAGTAGTGAGTTTTGTAATTTCTCCGCCATACTCGGTTCTAAAATCATGCTATCCGCGCCACCATTTTGCTGTTTACTCTGCTGAACTGTTTTCAGCAATAACTGTTCCAAGGATGGCTCAAGCGTAATGACCGAGAGGTTATCCGCGTTACCATAGATACTTTGAATAATAAGTCTCTTCAGTACCTTGCGTACTTGTACAGTAAGGGCGGCAGTATCTTGACTATCCAGCTTGGTGTTCGCTAATGCTTCTGCAATTGAGCGCATATCTCGCACCGGCACTCCTTCCATCAATAGATTTTGGAGTACAGCGAGCAACTGGCTGAGATTCAGTGTATTGGGCACCAATTCTTCGGCTAATTTAGGCGAAATTTTGGCGAGACGATCCAGCATCTGCTGCACTTCTTCATGTCCAATTAATTCGAAGGCATGTTTTTGTAATAACTGATTAAGGTGGGTCGCCACCACAGTACTGGCATCCACCACGGTATAACCTAAGGTTTGCGCTTGATCTTTTTTGTATTCATCAATCCAAACCGCTTCCAACCCAAACGCAGGATCTTGTGTGGGGGAGCCTTCTAATGTTCCGAAAACTTGCCCTGGGTTAATGGCCATTTCTTTATCCGGTTCAATGGTGGCTTCGGCCACGCTCACCCCCATTAACAAAATGCGATACGCGTTCGGCATTAAGTCCAAGTTATCGCGTATGTGTACACTGGGAATTAGAAAACCTAAATCTTGAGAAAGCTTGCGACGAATGCCTTTAATGCGAGATAACAACTGTCCGCCTTGATTTTTATCCACCAATGGAATCAAACGATAACCCACTTCTAACCCAATGATGTCCACTGCTTCCACATCATCCCAGTCCACTTCTTTTGAATCAGACCCTGGTAACGCTTTCACCGGTTGCGAGCCAACTGCAGGCGTTTGTGAGCCTCCTGCCGCGCTAGATGTGGCAGATTTTTGCGCCGCTTGACGAGCACTGCCTGTGCCCATGCCTTCATCCACAATCTCTAAACGCCGATCCCGTCGATGCAGAAAGTAAGCCCCAACAGCAGAGATTATCCCTAAACCTAGAAATGCCAAGTGCGGCATACCAGGAATCAAACCCATTAAAATTAAAATACCGGATGCCACTGCTAAGGATCGAGCGGAGCCAAACATTTGATCAAATACTTGACCGCCCATATCTCGCTCGTCGTTGTTACGCGTCACGATAATGGCTGTAGCGGTCGATAAAAGTAACGACGGAATTTGTGCGACTAAGCCGTCACCTATGGTCAGTAATGCATACACTTCTGTGGCTCTGGAGAAATCCAGATCGTGTTGCGCCATACCAATAGCTAACCCGCCGATGATGTTAATCAATAATATGAGCATGCCAGCAATGGCATCCCCTTTTACAAATTTACTAGCACCATCCATAGAGCCATAAAAATCCGCTTCGTTGGCCACATCTTTACGACGCTGCTTGGCGGTATCCGCATCAATCAAACCGGCATTCAAATCCGCATCAATGGCCATTTGTTTGCCCGGCATGGCATCTAACGTAAAACGTGCGCTCACTTCAGAAACCCGACCTGCACCCTTGGTCACCACCACAAAGTTAATGATCATCAAGATCATGAACACCACTAAACCCACAGCATAATTACCGCCGACCAATACTTCACCAAAGGCTTCGATCACTTTACCGGCGGCGGCTCCGCCTTCGTGACCTTCTAATAACACCACGCGGGTGGAAGCCACATTCAAAGCTAACCGCAACAAAGTGGCGACTAAAAGCACGCTGGGGAAAATGGCAAAATCTAAGGGGCGACCGGCATAAATGCTGACCATCAAAACCACGATGGCTAAAGCAATATTAAAGGTGAAAAAAACGTCCAAAAGAAAAGTAGGAACCGGCAGGGTCATCATGCCCAGTAGCACCATCAACATGATGGGCACACCCAGGTTACCGGCTAAAAGGGATTTCCCCTGAACAAGAACATTTCGAAAATTAATCTGTGGTAGACTTGCGCGATTAACAGCCATGGACATCCCAACAACATTGAATATTTTTGACGCTAGTGGGGTTAGTGCAAGAATATGGCCAGAAAGAGAACCGCTTTTGGGATCACTCCATATGGTTTTTTATCAATGTTTTATTTCCCATAACCAAAGAGCATAAGCATCATGGATGAGCCTTCCTTACCTGCTTTATCGATAGCATTCATCACAGTTCCATCACCAGAATATAAAGCGGCCTGTGAACTGAGAGACGGCATATTACGCCGACCACTTGGGTTACATTTAAGCCAAGCGGATACCAAAGATGACCATAATCAATGGCATTTAGGTGGGTTTATCAATAACACATTAGTTGGCTGCGTCAGTGCTGCAAAAACCAACCTGCAAACACAGGATTTTCAAATTCGTCAAATGGCCATATCAGATGCCATGCAAGGATACGGCCTAGGAAAGCGCTTAATGCAATTCATGGAAACCCATTTACAATCCCATGGTTGTAAACGCATTCATCTAGCGGCTCGCGTCACAGCTCAAGGATTTTATGAACGACTCGGTTATGTTGCCATTTCGGGTGTGTTTATCCACAACACCTTGCCGCATATCACCATGGAAAAGCATTTCTAAATTAATAAAACGTTATGCTCTTAAGTCAGGCGGTACAGGGAACGGTGGTTGTTTTGGCCTTGGTCCCAACCCTTGGAAATATTGATTAAGTTGATAGACATACGCCAACACTTGGGCGATGGCCACATACAAGCCTTCAGGGATTTCTTTACCCACTCGAGTATAGGTATAAACCGAACGCGCCAGTGCCGGAGATTCTACAATCGGCACTTTATGAGCCTTTGCAATTTCACGAATCTTTAACGCCACTTCGTCAATGCCTTTAGCCACTAAGATAGGTGCTTCCATACCGTCACTGTGATACTTCAATGCAACTGCATAGTGAGTCGGGTTAGTGATGACCACGTCTGCATCCGGTACATCTTGCATCATGCGGCGTTGACTCATCTCATATTGTAAACGCCGAATACGTTGTTTTACTTCTGGTTTACCTTCTGTTTCTTTGTGCTCATCTTTAACTTCTTGCAAACTCATTTTCATTTTTTTAGTAAAATCGTATATCTGGAATGGCACATCAATAACACTGATTAACAAGGTACTGATAGCCAGCGCCAATGCCCCCATCATCACCAAATCCATGGCATGCATAATAGCTTGGCGATCACTTTCTCGATTTAAATATAAAATGGAATTCTCTAAGGCAAAAAATAATAGGATAGTACACACCCCTATCACTAAAACTTTGGCCCAGCTTTTCAAAAGCTCGACCAAGCTTTTTAGGCCAAACATGCGCTTAAAACCCGCTAAAGGGCTAATACGACTTAATTTAGGTAACAAGGACTTACCGCTGAACATCCATCCACCTAAGGCTAAGGGTCCTAAAATGGCGGCAATCAACAATGCAAACATAACAGGTGAAATAGACAAGATAGCTTCTAACATGGAAGCGCTTAAATGAATGGCTAATTGTTTATCATCAAACAAAAGCTCACGCTCTATCGAAAAATTCGAGCGAAATATTTTTTCAGCGCCAGCATAAATAAACCCACCAAACACCCATAAGGATAACGCCCCAACTATCAATACCAGTGAAGTACTTAATTCTTTAGATCGGGGAATCTGACCATCTTCTCGCGCCTTTTGTAAGCGCTTGGCCGTGGGTTCCTCAGTCTTTTCTTGACTGTTATCGCCTTCTGCCATAACTACGCCTTTTTAAGAAGAAACTATAAAGAATAACTGCGCATGAATTGAAAAATTTCGGTCATCAATCCAGAAAACTTATCGCCATAACCAGAAAAGGTAATCCATAAAACGATTAACCCTAACATCATGGTCACAGGGAAGCCCACTGCAAAAATATTTAGCTGAGGTGCTAAGCGAGCCATAACACCAAATGCAATATTCACCACTAACATAGCGGACACGGCAGGCAATGCTAACACCAAAGCCGCGCTGAACATCCATTGCGCAATACGCGCTATTTCATACAGAGTATTGGTCGATAATGTGCCTACACCCACCGGCATGGTAAAGAAACTATCGGCCATGATTTCAATGGCGACCAAATGTCCGTTCAGAGATAAAAAAAGCAAATTCACGAAAATCAAAAACCACTGTGCCACCACCGCCACGTTTACACCGTTGGATGGATCCACCATCATAGCCATACCTAAACCGGTCTGCATGGCCACCATCTGCCCTGACATGATGAAAACATTCATCAGTATTTCCAACACAAAGGCCAAAGCAACGCCAATTAATAATTGCTGGGCAATAATGATCATGGTTTGCAAGCTTAATGCTTCAATCACAGGCATGGGAGGTAATACTGGAGTGATCACCAAGGTGGTGAATAAAGCGAGATATAAGCGAACTCGTTGAGTCACTAAGCGTGTACCAAAAAGAGGTAGCACCATAAAGAATCCGGCAATACGGGTAAACGGCCAAAGATAACGACTGATCCAACTGGAGATCTCAGCCCCATCAATATTTAAAATAAACCCTAGGCTATTTTCCATAACGTCAATTAATCAGATAAGGAATATTCATATAGAGGTTTTGCGCATAGGAAACGATTTTATTAATAATCCAAGGACCAAAAAACAAAATACACAGTAGCGTCACGACTAAACGCGGTAAGAAACTTAAAGTTTGTTCGTTAATTTGTGTGGCCGCTTGAAACGTTGCAACGATCAATCCCACTATCAAACCAGGAACTAATATGGCCGCCACCACAATAATCACGACGTATAACCCTTCCCGTAAAAAATCCCCTAAATATTCAATCCCCATACATCACCTTTAGAACCCATAACTCGCTGCTAACGTGCCAATTACCATGGCCCAACCATCGACCAACACAAACAGCATAATCTTAAATGGCAAGGAAATAATAATAGGTGAGAGCATCATCATACCCATTGCCATCAACACACTGGCCACCACCAAATCGATAATCAAAAATGGAATAAACAACATAAATCCCATTTGAAATGCGGTTTTTAATTCACTGGTGACAAATGCAGGTATTAAAATGTGTAAAGGGGTTTCAGAAGCCGATGGAATATTTTTCTCACCCGACAAACGCACAAACAAGTTCAAATCATCTTCTCGGATTTGCGCCAACATAAACTCTCTAAGCGGAATACTGGCTTTTTCTAATGCTTCCAACGGCATGATTTTTTCGTTGATATATGGCTGTATGGCGGTTTCATTCATCACTTTAAAAACAGGCATCATAATGAACATAGACAAAAACAACGCCAAACCTAAAAGAATTTGATTAGAGGGTGTTTGCTGTAAGCCCAAAGCCTGACGCAAAATAGCGAATACCACAATGATTCGTGTAAATGACGTCATCATGATGATCAAGGTCGGCAAGATCGTAAGCATGGACATGATGGCTAATATTTGAATCGTTACGGTATAACGACCACTGCCATCGGGTTCGGTCACCAAGGTGACCGCAGGAATACCAAACTTCTCTTGCGCTAATGAGGAAAAGCTCAACAAAAAAAGCGTTATAACAACTAAAACACGCTTAATCCCCATCATTGGCTTTCACCTGATTATCTGTGAGATTTGTGTTTTTCTGTTCGCTTTGTGTCGCCGCTATATGCGTATTTTGTTGATGCAAAATATCTTTCAATTTTTGTGCGAAGGAGAACTGTTTATCAGACGAGGGGTGAATGATTGGCTCATCAAAGGTGGCCAGCGTATTAATATTCGATGGTGTCATTCCCAATAAAATTTGTTTTCCACCTACTTCAACCAATACGATTTTTTCTTTCACCCCCATGGGTAAAACAGCAATGGTCTTCATGGCCAAAGTACCCGTGCCATGCATACCTTGTTTGCGTTTTACAAACCAAGCTAATGCATAAATCAGCGCCAATACCGCAACCAATGCTATACACACTTGAATCAATTGATCTTGACTACTAGTCATCGGACTGGCTAAAACGGGCGCTGTTTCCGCTTGGGCTAGCGCTTGCGCAGAGACTAAAATCATAGCGCTACTCTTTTATTATTTTTAGGCGTAATTAGTTATTTAAAGCTAGCGTAAACGCTGAATCCGTTCGGCTTGACTGATAACGTCCGTCAAACGAATACCAAATTTATCGTTTACCATCACCACTTCCCCATGGGCGATTAAGGTTCCGTTTACCAAAACATCCAATGGTTCACCGGCTAAGCGATCGAGTTCAATGACCGAACCTTGGTTTAATTGCAAAAGGTTACGAATTGGAATCTGCGTATTCCCCACTTCCATGGAGATCACCACGGGTATATCTAAAATAACGTCTAATTCTGGCGTATTCTTATCAATTTCTTTATGCGGCACATCGTCAACAAAATCTTCCATGGGTGCCGGTTTGACTTCATCGTCGTCATCACCAGTTTCTCCAGCCTCTTCCATGGCCGCAGCCCATTCATCCGCTAGCGCGTCATCATCGCCACTGGCTTCATCTACACCGTCAGCCACTTCGTTTGCCAACGCATCCGCATCAACAGATTCACCACCTTCAGTAGGTTCACCCTCTGTTGGTTCTGTGGTTTCGTCTGTAGTGTTTTCTTCATCATCGCTCATACTGGTAACCCATCACTGCGATTATTATTCGCTTTACGTTTTATTGGCTCTTTTATTTTTACCGCCAACTGTTCATTGGATACACCTAATTGCCCGCGGAAAATCGGTGTTCCATTGGCTTGTAAAATAAAATCTTCAGGCAAATCAATTGGCACCACATCTCCTGGTTTGAATGCGGCCACTTCTCGAAGCGAAATTTCTCGCTCAACCACTGTGCCATGAACCGGAACTTTGGCGCCTTGTATATCTTCTTGCAAAGATTGCACCCATCTTTCATCTACTTCATCAACATCGGATTGTACACCGGCATCTAGCACTTCACGGATAGGTTCGATCATTGAATAAGGTAAGGCCACGTGTAGGTCGCCACCACCGCCATCCAATTCAATATGAAATGAACTGACCACCACCACTTCACTGGGGCTGACTATGTTGGCCATGGCAGGGTTTACTTCACTGCCATAGTATTCAAAATCTAATGGCATGACCGCATGCCACGCTTCTTTCATGTCCTTGAATACTGTACCTAAAATTAGCTGCACTACACGCAATTCTGTAGGCGTAAATTCTCGACCTTCTATTTTTGCATGACGTCCATCACCGCCAAAAAAGTTGTCTACCAATTTAAATACTAATTTTGCATCAAGAATAAATAATGCGGTGCCACGTAATGGACGCGCCTTCACCATGTTAAGGGAGGTAGGAACATAAAGAGTGTGAATATATTCACCAAACTTCATGATTTGAATACCGCCACTGGCCACATCGGCACTACGACGTAAAAAGTTGAACATGGAAATTCGGGTATAACGGGCAAAACGCTCGTTAATCATTTCCAATGTGGGCATACGCCCACGAACGATCCGGTCCTGACTGGAGAGGTCATAGGATTTGACACCATGACCATCACCCGGATCCTCCGGCTCAATATCACCATCGTCTACCCCGTGCAACAGGGCATCAATTTCGTCTTGACTTAAAAGATCTTGCACGAGTCAGTGACCTCTAGCATGTACTAACAATCAACTGGTCACTTATTGCATGACGTAGTTGGTAAACAAAATTTCTTCTAGTCCGCTTTCAATGCCCGTCTCTTGACTGATCAAGCGCTGCACTTCTTGCTGTAATTTTCCGCGCACGTCTGCTCGACCCTCTGCGGTGCGTAAATGCTCAAACGATTGCTGACTTAATAGCGAAATAATCGCGCTGCGAATCATTGGACTATGCATTTCAAGTGCTTCGGCAATAGCTGGATTACGCGTCATGGCTTCCATATAAATTTGTAGATAACGCTGACGAGGCCCAACTTGATAATTCACTATGAATTCAGGTTTGAACTTAATATAAATGGCTGGGCCTTCAGATGGGCCTGATTCTTCCGCCACTTCCCCTTCTGCCATTTCTTCTTCGGCTGGGGCATCATCCCCCCCCATGAGTAACAATGCGGCTGCAACCCCGATCGCCACCACCAGCACGGCTGCAACAATTATAATGATTAACTTTTTATTACTCTTGGGTTCGGTCACTGCGTCAAGTTGCAGTTCTTTTTCAGTCGCCATTGCGTCACCTTTTTGATGCTTTTATCCATTCTGCAAGCCCTATGCCACGACATTCCCCTGAGTTCAGGGTCATACCCGCCATTTTGCAAGCGCCTATAGATTTAAGTGTAGACAAGAATGTCGCAAACAAAGGCAGCGCCACCGATTTGCTCGGTGGGCCAAAAAGAAGGGAGCCGTTAGGCGAAATAATCCACAAGCGAATCGCTTTCAATCACTTGAGATGCGTTTTGCATATCACCATCCATGTCGCCCAAATCACCCTCAACTATGGCATCTCCTTGTGCCGACCATTCATCCAGCCCACTTTCGTTTTGCTGCTGTCCTTGCTCGGATACGTTCACATCCACCAAATCAACGCCTTGTTGGTCCAATAACTCTCTCAACCTTGGGGATTGCGCATCTAACGCTTCCCGTACCATTTGATTATTACTTGCGAACGCCACGCTCACTTGATCGTGTTGTACTTTCACTTTTATTTCCAATGAACCCAGTTCCGGTGGGTCTAATTGTATGCGCGCACTTTGCATGCCTTCGTTGGTCATAATGGCAATGCGCTTAGCGACCTGATCATTCCACTGTGGGTTTTGTGGTGGTACATCCAATTTATTGAAACTGGCATTCACTTTTTCTTGTACGCTTTGAGATTGTGATTGCGGTGTATCTAACGCTAACGATTTGCCCTGATTGTGTGTATCTTTTGATTGGTGTAAGAGTGCGTCTGTGGCTGCTTGTGCCTTCATATCTGGAGTGAGAGTCGTATCCAATTGCGAGGTTGGCGCAGCGGCAACTTCTTTTTGTGGCATCAATGTTTTAGGCGTCTCGTGAATCGGTTTACTCTCCATATCCTCTAATGTGATTTCCTCAGAAAGTGGATCTAAATTTAATTCATCAAGATTTAATGGTTTTGCTTGGCCGTCACTTTTCATCGAATACGCCGTGGCTTGAACACTCGAATCCAGCGCCTGCTCCATGCTCGCTGCTTGAGTCAATGGAGTTTGTACCTGTTGTGGATTGAATGATTTAACCGTTTGCATTGATGGTGTAACCAATTCAGAGCCGTCCTCACCTTCTGTTAATTGCGCTTGCCCTGCTAACGGATCCGCCTTTGGCATTGGGGTTTGTACATGAGGTTGTGCTCGTCGTAGTGACTCTAGATATTGTAATCCCTCAGGCGACGCATCCACCTCTGTACCCTGCATCATAGTTTGCGTGGCATACATAGGATCCACCGCAGTTTCATAGTCCACTTCTTCGATCAATACTTCTTCCACTTCCATTAACTCAGCAACTAGCTGTTCTGAATCGGTCTGTGTTGTCACTTCTTGTTGAGCTTTCATTGGCAATGGTTGAAGACCAGTTAAATTTTCTGCGGCAATCTCTTGCCCTTGTGGCAAAGGCGTTAATTGATTTGCCGCCTGAAAATACTGCCAAAACGACGTTGAATTACCTTCTTCGACGTCAGCTGTCGGCAAGGCTTGCAAAGCAGCAGGCGTGGTTAAGGTATTGTTTTCATTAGCCGTTGTACTGGCTAAAGGGGTTGGAGAAGCCCCTTGAGGTGCGGCAGAAACAAAACTGAAAAATGGTAACCCTGGCATATATACACCCATGTCTTTAGTTGATATGGGGAAATTGCAATGCTCAGGCCAATTTAATGGAAACGGAAAGGATTATTTAACTTGCTGTAGTTGGGTTTTAACCAAAGAAAATTCTTCGACAGTTTGTTCAAACACATATGGGACTTGATCAAGCTCCTCTGCCCGTGCTGAATCTTCAATTTTCTTAAACATAGCCGATAACTCTTCGGCACAGATATTAGCACTGGAACCTTTTAAACTATGGGCAACTTCAGCCACTTGTACGCTGTCTTGTACCTGAATCGCTTTTTTAAGGGTTTTCATTTTGGCGTCACTGTCTTGCAGATAGGTCATTACAAGATCATCAAAGCCCTCTTCCATCACTTCTTTTAATTCTTGTATTTGCGCCAAATTCAAATGTGACATGCCATTACTCCTCAGGTTGTGTCTGCCAAGACAGGCTCACTTTTACCTTATTTCCCTTGCCTAGGAAAGTAAGACTATCACACAAACTATGAATCAGTGGAATACCACGCCCTGAGTACATGACATTGGTTTGATTTACAGGCTCTGCTTTAATATTTTTGTAATCAAACCCTTTGCCGCTGTCTTCAACCATGATGGAAAGGCAACCACCTTTTTGAGTGGGCGTTAAATCAAAATCAAATGTCACGTAAGCATCTTCTAAAGAAGCCATGGCCTCGCCACGTTGGCGATAATATTCCGCAAAGCCTTCCGCACCATCTTTTAATTCCGATTTTAGACCTAAAACCCCGTGTTCGAATGCATTAGAAAACAGTTCGGCCATCAAGGTATACAGTTGTCCACTTAAATGGCGCAGGGCCGGAACATCATTCAAGATATTTAACATGACGGGTAAGGGATTAAATGTTTTTAGAGTTTCATTACGTAGGGTATACACCATATGCCAATCAGTGGGGCCGGTTATGGCGCCGCTGGATAAATCGATATCCACTTTACCGACGACCGATTCATCCACCATAGAAAGCTCTAATAAAGTGGTATCATCATCTTTACCATTCTCGCCACAAAAGTGATTAACCGAGGATAAAATGCGATCGAAAAAATCTTCGCTTTTTTTATCTTCAAATACTGAGAATAATCTCGCCTCGCCAAATAATTCACCTTCGCCATTGCGCGCTTCAATAATTCCGTCTGACCACATGTAAAATTTGTCGCCGGGCAGAAACTCATAGCGTTTGGTGGAAGCATCAAATGCCTGTGTGGATAACACGCCAAGCGGAAGATGGTTAGACTTAACACGCTCCACTTCGCCTGTTTGGTGTCGATATAAACCATAATCGGGTAAGCCACCCATCCACACTTCGATTTCTTGTTTGCGGAAACTCAAGTTCACCATACAGGTACAACAAAAATACCCAACTGGCAAAATATTTTTTAACTTAATATTAATTTCGCGCAGTATGTCAGCCATTAAGAAACCTTTGGCTGTCATGCCATAGAAAATCTCTGCCAGTGGCATGGCACCTATGGCTGCCGGTAAGCCATGACCGGTGAAATCACCTAACAAAATATGAATGCTGCCCGAAGGGCGCCGCGCTGCCAGTAAGACATCTCCATTAAAAATAGAAAATGGCGACAAAAGATACTTAATATTCGGTAAATCCAAACAGCCACTGTGAGCCACATTATCGTAAACAGCACGCGCCACCTGTTGTTCATGCTTCATGTGCTCATTATTTTCACTGATCACATCTCGCTGTTGTTGCAACGTATTATGCATTTTCAACATGCGACTAAAGGCATTGATCTTAGCTTGCAGAATAATTTTATTATAAGGCTTGGATATGAAGTCATCGCCGCCGCTTTCTAGACATGCAGCAAGGTCTGAAGCTTCTTGTAAAGACGTTAAAAAGATAATGGGGACCATGTCTTCGCCAGCTAGTTTTTTAATCTCTCTGGCGGCTTCCTGCCCATTGAGGTTGGGCATGATCACATCAAGTAGGATAATGTCGGGACTTTGTTGCATGAACTGCTCAATGGCTTCGTTGCCATCGGCTGCTTCACACACAATATGCCCCATTTTCTTAACAATGGCGCATAAGATCATTCGGTCTGACTGGTTATCATCCGCAACGAGGATTTTCAGTGGTCTTGCATCCATGGCCGACCCCAGTTAAACCAGTTAATCGATGGTGAAGAGTTGTTCGAAGTTTGAGATGGTCAAAATTTTTCTCACATCTGCATTGCAATTGGTAATGCGCACATTGGCGCTGTCACCACCAGCATGGTCACGCAATAACAGCAGCATGCCTAACGCCGAACTGTCTAAGTAAGTCGCCTTAGCCATATCAATAATATAATGACTGATCCCTGCACCCGCCTCTTCGTAGGCGTCGCGAAAGTCTTGATGAGCACTGAAGTCAAAGCGTCCTTCTACCCCAACCGTCAGTTCATCCCCTTTGACCGAAGTATTTATTGGCATGTCATACCTCTTTGTGTCCCTGTCATAGTCAAACAGCACTTACTTGAGCATAGTTCATAAAAAATGACTTAGTAAAGTTTCGGCGAAGTTTTCGCATTATGACTTTTTCAAGCGTTTCACCACATTTGCAGCAATTAACTGCAAGGGTAATACCTGATCTGCCGCTCCGATTTCAACGGCGGCCCCCGGCATACCCCAAACAACGGAACTGTCTTTATCTTGAACGATATTAAAACATCCTGCCTGTTTCATACGCAGCATAGCCTTGGCACCGTCCGCCCCCATGCCAGTAAGCATCACACCAATAGAGCGTTTCGCTAAGGACGGTATGGCAGCAATAGAGTCAAACAGCACTTCAACAGAAGGCTTGTGCAAATTCACTCGATCACCGTCAGACACACGACAATAAAAATGCCCGCCTTTTTGCACCACTGAAAAATGTCGATCACCAGGTGCAATATAAATATGGCCCGGCATGATTTTATCCCCATCCTGAGCTTCACTTACGGATTGTGGAACCAAGCTATCAATTCGTTTTGCAAATGAGGTACTAAACACAGGAGGAATATGTTGTGTGATAACAATCGGTGGCGTATCCGGTGGCAGCATGCAGAGAAACTCTCGAATCGCTTCTGTTCCCCCGGTCGATGCGCCCACCACAATAAACGCGTCTTTATTTAAGCCAGCTTTGGCAGTGGCTTTTTGGGGTGTAAACGGTTTGCGATTGGCCTGAACTTCTAAACGAGACACGTTAGCAACAGAAGCTAAACGCACCTTTTCTAAGATCTCATCTGCGTATTCAGCTAATAATTCAGGTTTATCCGCACTGGGTTTACCCACATACTCCACTGCTCCTATTTCCAAGGCTTCTAGAGTGGCGGGAGCGCCCTTTTGCGTAAGCGTGGATATCATCACTACCGGCATGGGCCGTAAACGCATGAGATTACGCAGAAACGTAATGCCATCCATCTTAGGCATTTCGATATCTAATGTGATCACATCGGGTTTAAGAGTTTTGATTTTTTCTCGGGCAATGTAAGGGTCCGCAGCCGAGCCCACCACTTCGATATCCGATTGATGTGAAAATATTTCTGTTAATACTTTTCGAATCAGAACTGAGTCATCAACAATGAGTACTTTTATCATAAGTCATCCTAATTAAAACAATTCAATATTTGAATCGTCTTTATGCTGACGAATGGATTCCAAATAACCTTTTTCACGCTGGATAATGGTCTCATTTTTAGTGGTCGTAATACGGCGAACTTTCACCGATCCCGTATCTGGAAAAAATAAAACTTTACGGGAAAAAACATCCCCCACATCCGCGGCCTTTACATTTAGGCCTTCTTTTCTTAAAAAGTCATAGGCAAATAATATATTACGTTGCCCAACATCGGTCATACTCGCTAATACTTGGCCTCCACCAAAAAGCTTCACTTCTAAATTACGCTTGCTGCAACCCAATTTGTATAAAGTATTCAGTAAATACTCCATAGCCCAATTCCCATAACGGGTTTCAGAGGTATTGGCATCACTGCCCCACTGTGCCGTACTGTGCTCATTTTGAATGGGCAACATAAAATGATTCATACCACCAATACCTAGCTTTACATCCCTCACGCAAGCACTGATGCAAGACCCTAAAACCGTACCAATCATTTCACCATGAGAAGTCACATAAAACTCCCCAGGTAATATTTTCGCCGCCCATACATTTAACTTTGGATCAAAGTAGCGGTTAACATGTTCAAATCCTTTCTCGGGAGATGGCTGTTTCAGAGGGTGATGTTCCATGCTATTTCACCTTCTGATATATGGTACGTCCTTTGGATATGAACCTAGACGTCATTCCATGTAAGGTTTCGCTATGGCCAATGAATAGATAACCGCCATCCACTAACTGATCAGCCAAACGCTCAAATAACTCTTTTTGAGTTTCTTTATTAAAATAAATCACCACATTGCGACAAAAAATCACATCAAACTTGATTTTCATGGGCCATGGTCCCAATAAATTTAAACGGTTAAACTGAATTAAACGTTTAATTTCTGGCTTGACCATTCCCATTCCAGTTTCTGGTTTCTGTTGAAAACAGGATAAATAATCTCGCGGTAACTGCTCAATATCTGCCAACGGGTAAATCCCCTGACGTCCTTTATTTAGCACTTCACTATCTAAGTCGGTTGCTAAGATTTTGATATCAAATTGATTAACACTCATATTTTTATGTAGTGTAATCGCCATACTGTATGGCTCTGGCCCAGTGGAGCAAGCAGAAGACCACAATCGAATAGGTTTACTTTTACCAAGTTTTTTCCACTGCGGAATAATTTCTTTGGCTAGATATTCAAAATGATGAGACTCACGAAAGAACGACGTTAAGTTCGTTGTGATAGAATTCACGAACTCGTTCATCTCGGAAGCTTGGTTATATTCCAAGTGTTGGCAATATTGTGAGAAATTTTTTAACCCAAGCTTACGAATACGGCGGGAGATTCGGCTATAAACCAATTCTTTTTTATGGTCGCCTAATACAATTCCACTAATATCGTAAGCCAAGGCAGCGAGGCGTCTAAAGTCCTCGTCTGCCATTGGGAATTCCTTTGCAGAAAAATCCATATTTGATCGATATCAGTTAGAATTCTTGCCAATCATCATCATCATCCGATACCGCCGGACGCGATGCTGCCGGTGGTTTCGGTGCCGGAGATTGATTCGCTTTAGGCACAGCTGATAAGGTTGGCGCGCCATGGGATGGCATAGACATAGGTGCCATACTAGACATATCACCTCCTGATGCCACCTTAAAGAAGCCAACCAAATCAAGCATGTTTTTCGCTTGCTCAGTCATGGTCTCACTTGCCGCAGAAGCTTGCTCAACCAATGCCGCATTTTGTTGCGTCATTTCGTCCATTTGACTGATGGCTTTATTCACTTGTTCAATACCACTGGCTTGCTCTTCTGATGCGGAGCTGATTTCTTTGATCATGGTGGTGACTTTTTCAACCGCGTCCACAATCTCAGCAAGGGTTTGACCGGATTTATTAACCAAGTCCGTACCGTTATCCACTTTTTCCACACTATCGCGAATCAAGTCTTTAATTTCTTTCGCGGCACCCGCACTGCGTTGCGCTAGATTACGTACTTCACCAGCCACCACAGCAAAGCCCTTACCTTGCTCACCCGCACGAGCGGCTTCCACTGCAGCATTCAATGCAAGCAAGTTAGTTTGGAACGCGATTTCATCAATGACACCAATGATATCGGCGATTTTTTTACTCGAAGAATTAATTTCTTCCATGGCGCCCACTGCCTGACTCACCACTTCACCACCTTTTTGCGCTTTTTCTTGCGCATTGGCAGCCAACCCATTGGCATGTGATGCATTCTCACTGGTTTGACGCACTGAGCTGGTCATCTCTTCCATACTTGAAGCCGTTTCCTCAAGACTGGAAGCTTGCTCTTCGGTACGTTGACTCAAGTCAGTATTACCTTGTGCAATCTCAGTGGAGCCTGTGCTGACAGTATTTGCAGCTTCGCGTATGCGACCAATCACATCTGTTAATCGCTCGCCCGTTGCGTTTGCATCCTGTTTCAACTTATCAAAAATACCCTGATAATCGGCTTCGATGCGTTCGTCCAACTTACCGTGAGCCATTGCATCCAAAACACGGGCCGTATCATTAATGACATTTTCAGAAATGCTCATCAAACTATTTAAACCCATGCACAGGTTTTTGAAGAAACCGGATTTATCATCTGTGGATGCACGACGGCTTAAGTCCCCTTTACCAGCAGAATCGATGATGGCATCCACTTCATTTTCAACCGCCACCTCTTCTGTGCGGTCATTCCATTCCACAACCGTACCTAAGCGCTCACCTTCACTGTTGATAATCGGGTTCGCAATTAACGCAAAGGTACGACCGCCCACAACGATTTGAGTACGATAGGTATCTTTTAATGCTCCCAACATTTGACGTTGATGCGCTGGATTTTTATGGAATACATCAATATTACTACCGACCACTTTACTGGCGGTAAAGTTAGGTAGATCTTTACGTACATCCGCTTCAGCAGTATGTAACATGTCGGTTACTGCTTGGTTAGTGTAAATAATATCCTGATTATTATCTGCGATCATGGTGTTCGATGAACACGCGTCTAAAGCTAAACGTACTCGTGTATTTTCATCAGAGATGCGTTTTTGCTCTTTCTCAAACGCCAACTGCTCCGTCATGTCATTCCACTCAACGACAGTACCTAAGCGTTTTTCTCCATCCCAAACAGGTGTAGCCACTAAATCAAAGGTGCGACCACCAACTACTATTTGCGTGTTATACATGTCGCGTAAATCACGTAACATGTTACGTTGATGGCTTGGGTTTTTATGGAAACCGTCCACATTAAAGCCCATAAGTTTTTGCGCATCAAAACCTGGAAGATCTTTGCGGATATCGTCCTGGGCGTCCACTAACATTTCTTTAACTGAATGATTTAGATAAACAATATTCAAATCTTCATCGGCCATCATGACGTTAGCTTGGCATACATCTAGAGCACTACGCGTACGCGCATTTTCGGCAGCAATTTTCTCTTCACGTTCGATACGGGCAAGCTCATCAGTACGATCCGTCCATTCCACAACGGTACCAATGCGATTACCGTTTTCATCTGTAATTGGGTTCACAATCAAACCAAATGTACGAGCACCTAGCTCAAGCTCTGCTTTATGTGTTCCAGTGAGCTTATTTAACATCTCACGTTGATAACTTGGACTTTTATGGAAGATATCAATGTTCTGACCCAACACTTTATCGGATGAGAATGATGGAATACTTTGTTTAATATCCGACTCTGCGGTAATAAACATATCCTGTACACCTTTATTGGTATACACAAGGTCATAGTTTTCGTCCGCTACCATCAAGCAAGACTCCGCACACGAATCCAATGCACGACGAATACGGAAGTTGCTGATGTTATTCAATTTTTGCTCGGTAATATCAGTGGCAAATTTCACCACTTTATAAGGTTTACCTTCAGCATCTTTAATTGGATTGTAAGAAGCATGAATCCACACTTCATTACCACTTTTACCAATGCGTTTATATTCTGATGTTTCAAATTCACCATTATTTAGTCGTTGCCAGAATGCACGATATTCTGCGCTTTCTTTGAATTCAGGTTCAACGAAAATACTGTGATGTTTACCTTTAATTTCATCTAGGGTGTAACCCAATGCATTCAAGAAATTATTATTAGCCGAGATAATGGTGCCATCCATATTAAACTCAATCACAGCTTGAACTTTCTCAACCGCTTGTAACTTACTTTCCATTTCATGGGAACTATCACCACTGGTATCAGAAGCGCCCCCTTTCATAGAGCGAACGCTATTACGCAGATTCACCATGGTATAAATTAACTTGGCTAACTCGTCCTTGCCTTTCATAGGTGGCTCATACGCATAATCACCATTAGCAGTGGCATTGGCACTGCGAGTTGCAAATACCAATACCGTTAAATATTTATGTGCCTGTAACCAACTGGCAATCAGACCGGCCAAACATAACAACGCCAATACAATCATGGGTGTACTGGATTGCTCGCTAGGAATCGCCGCAAAGGCGTAGATCAGCCCAATCGCTGGCAAGATCCAAGGTGCGATGAATTTATACTGTATGCTTATGCGGCTTAAACTGTCCATTTCGTTACCCACCTAGTCATCAATCGTTAGTAAGTTTTCAAGTTCTAATAGAATCACCATGTGTTTTTTCACGGTTACCAATCCTTTTATAAAATTTGAATTCTGGTTGTCACCCAATCCTCTATTTTTCGCATCACCAATGGGTACGTCATAAACATCACTGATGGCATCGACAATAATTCCCATGGTTCTCGCGCCTGTGCTGGTAAATATTTTTAAAACCACCACAACGGTTTCCTCACCGTATTCTTTTATTTCCAATCCAAATCGTTGGCGTAAATCCATAATGGGAACAATAGTGCCGCGAAGGTTAATCACCCCTTTAATATATCTTGGGCTATTGGGCACTGGCGTCGCTGATTCCCATCCACGAATTTCTTGTACGGCAAGAATATCTACTCCATATTCCTCATCCGCCATTATGAAAGTTAAGTACTGTTCAGTGAGTACATCATCTTCCATGTTTGAGTGTTCATTAATTTCGCTAACTGCACTCATGTTATCGACCATCCATTAAGCCGCTTTATGGCTACCGTCTAAAATTTTAGCACTGGTACCGCTCATTTTTGACAAGCCACTAATATCTACAATCAAAGCAACCGTACCATCACCTAAAATGGTGGCACCTGAGATACCATCCACACGTTTATAATTTTCTTCCAAACTTTTAATGACAACTTGCTGTTGCCCCATGAGTTCATCAACCACAACGCCAATCTTTTCTCCATCGGTTTCAACCACCACTATGATACTTTCAGCAATAGAGCGTTTTTCTTTTTCGATGTTAAACACATCATCTAACTGCACGATAGGTACATATTCATCCCGCAACTGTAAAACGTCACTATGACCACCTACGTTATTGATGGCGCGATCATCCAATTGAATAGATTCCACAATACTCACTAATGGGAAGATATAAATTTCCTCACCAACTTTGACCAATTGACCATCCAATATCGCCAGAGTCAGAGGTAAACGAATCACAAAACGCGAGCCACGGCCTCGCTCTGATGAAACCTCAATGGAGCCATTCAAGGATGCTATGTTTCGACGTACCACATCCATACCCACACCACGTCCAGATAAGTCACTCACGACATCTGCAGTGGAAAAGCCAGGTTGAAAAATCAAATCGAAGATTTGTTCTTGAGTAAGATTTGCCCCTTCGGCCACCAAACCTTTTTCTGTCGCTTTTTGTAAGATTCGATCTGTATTTAAGCCAGCACCATCGTCTTTTATTTCAATCACAATATTACCGCTTTGATGATAAGCATTGAGATGAACAGTGCCCGTTTCCGGTTTACCTGCCGCCACTCGATCAGCGGGTTTTTCAATACCGTGATCGATGGAGTTACGGATCAAGTGCACCATAGGGTCACCGATTTTTTCCATAACGGTTTTATCTAACTCGGTATTTTCACCGGACATGATAAGATCGATTTTTTTATCCAATGAAATACTGACGTCACGAACCAATCGCGGAAAACGACTAAAGACAAAGCTAATAGGCATCATGCGAATTTTCATGACGCTTTCTTGTAACTCGCGAGTATTATGCTCAAGTTGTGCTAGGCCTTCTTGTAAACGTTGTACGCGAGTGATATCAAAGTTCTGACCTAATTGCCCCAACATGGACTGGGTGATCACGAGTTCACCCACCATATTGATTAAGCTGTCCACTTTATCGATGCTAACTCGAATGGAAGAGCTTTCTTGTTGCTTAGCGGGTTGTTTGACTGCTGCTTTTTCAGTTGAAACGGGATTGGCAGCCCCCGCAGGTTTAGCCTGGACGTCTTCAATTTTTGGCTGTTCGGCTGTCACTTTTGTTTCTGCAACGGGTGCTTGAGCACTGCCAGCGTCTAATGGCGTAATGATAATTTCTGCATCATCTGTCACCCATTCGAATACTTCTTCGATGTCTTCTTTATTGATGGTTTTTTCAATTCGAATTTCCCAAATCAAATAACATTCTTCGGGATTAAGGCTGGTAAACACTGGCAAACGAGATGTATCCAGAGATACTTGCATCTCGTTATCACATAAATCCGCCAGCTGACGAAACATACGAGCTGGCTCATTACCGGTTTGTAATAAGGTGACTTCTGGGATAAAGCGCACTAGCCAGCCGCCACCGCCTTCTTCTTTTTTATCGTCAACCGGCGCATCCGACTTATCTGCTGTTGCAGGGACTGGAGATTGGCCACTCAAAATTTCTTCGAATTGACCTTTTAATGTAGTGGATTCGGTTAAGTCCGGGTCATTTCCAGCTTGTAAGTCTTGAAGTAACTGACGAATACAATCCACACTTTTTAACAACAGATTTTGAATATCTTGACTCATGGCCCGTTGGCCACTGCGGATTTGATCTAACAGAGTTTCTAAAACATGAGTAAATTCAGCAACTTGAGTAAAGCCAAATGTACCGGCACCGCCTTTCATAGAATGCGCAGCGCGAAAGATAGTATTAATTACCTCAGCATCAGGCGAGACCATATCCATATCGAGCAAACCTTGCTCCATGGCATCCAGGCCTTCATAACTTTCCTCGAAGAAAACTTGATGAAACTGGCTGAGATCAATACTCATGTCCTATCCCAATACTTTTTTAATCGTCGTTAATAATTGATCAGGATTAAAAGGCTTCACTATCCAACCTGTGGCGCCGGCACTTTTACCTTCCATTTTTTTATCACCCGCGGACTCCGTGGTGAGCATTAATATCGGTGTGAACTTATAGCCTGGTAACTGACGTAAGTTTCGACATAATTCTATGCCGTTCATGTTAGGCATATTTACATCGCTCAGTACTAAATCTACAGATTGACCTTGTGCATACTTCAATGCTTCTGTGCCATCACTGGCCTCTACCACGTCATGGCCTGCCCCTTTTAAAGTAAAGCTGACCATCTGGCGCATAGAAGCTGAGTCATCTACTGCTAATATTTTTGCCATAAACTAACGTCTCCTAACTTATTGACCACTGATGCCAATCTGGCGATCAATGCCTAATAATTTTGCAGTTGCCACTAAATGTTCTGATGGATTCGGCCAAGACAACTTGCGGTTATCTGCCTGTAAAGCTTGATGGAAGCTTAAAAGTAACTGTAGTGCAGAGGTGTCAATTTGCTCGATGTTTGAGGCATGAATTTCAACGTCATTACCTGATTGAATCAAATTTTCCATTTGTGCATGCAGCTCCTCTGCTTTGACTATGGTACATCGCGTACCTAAGTCGATCTTGTCCGAGTCCATGTGAAATTCTGCCAAATAGTCATTTAACTTTAATGGTAGCTATAAATATTTGGAATGCTGGCCTGTAATACGAAAAAAACGTTATTAATGACTACGAGATATGAAGGCGATGAAGTTGTGCACCAATTTCATCTAAAAACTTCTGAAGCTGTTGATTTTCTGACGCTTGAGCTTGATCCGTTAGACGGTTTTCTAACTTCTCATAACTTTTCAGTTTTTGATTAAGGGTTTGATAGATGCCGCGGGCTTTTTCTAGTTGCTGTTCGATCTGTTTTATATGCTGTGCTTGCTGAGAAATGGCTTGATCGATTTGTAGCATGAAGGATTCAAACTGCTGAATCTGTAATCCGCTCACATTTACACTGGCTTGGCTTTTAAAGTTCTCGCGATAATCGTGCTGATAGCCAGCGAGAGTCTGGCTTTTTTCTTGTTCGCTATTTAATTTTTGCTGCAAAATACCTATGTAAGACAAGGCTTCATTCACTGCATTCTGGGCTATATGGATAAGCGGCTGGATGCGCTTGGCTCGTTCACGGCTCATTGTACTTGCTCAGTTTGAGGTGGCACATCCGTGGCTCGTCGTCCCAAGGACTCATTAAGAATTAAATTCAACCCATCTAGACTTTCCTGCAACGAGATAGGTTGATCCAAGTCTTGTGCTAAATACGCCTTCATAACGGGATTTAAACGCACAGCCAAATCTAATTCGGCATTACTGCCTGGGTTGTAAGCACCCACACTAATCAAGTCTTTATTCTGTTGATACAAACTATAAATGTATTTAAAGCGTTGTGCGGCTTTTAGCGTTGCCCCATTAACGATTTGCGGCATCGCCCGACTAATTGAGGCTTCTACATCAATAGCAGGGTACTGTCCTTCTTCGGCTAAACGACGACTCAACACCACATGACCATCTAAAATGGCACGAGCAGAATCGGCTATGGGATCTTGTAGGTCATCCCCTTCGGTAAGTACGGTATAAAATGCTGTAATGGATCCGCCACCTGGAGGACCGTTTCCCGTACGTTCAACCAGCTTTGGAATTTTTGCAAAAACCGATGGCGGATAACCCTTGGTTGCCGGCGGTTCGCCGACGGCTAAAGCCACTTCACGCTGCGCCTGCCCGTAACGGGTTAGACTATCCATTAACAATAAAACATCCAGACCTTCATCCCGGAAATATTCGGCAATGGCTGTACTTAAAGATGCGGCACGCATACGCATAATTGGGCTGTCATCGGCTGGGCTGGCAACGACAACCGCACGTTTTAATCCTTCTTCCCCAAGAATATCTTGAATAAATTCCTGTACCTCTCGGCCCCGCTCCCCGACTAACCCGACCACCACGATGTCCGCCGTGGTAAATCGTGTCATCATGCCTAACAGCATACTTTTACCCACGCCAGATCCTGCAAACAAACCCATGCGCTGTCCGCGACCAACGGTTAACAATGCATTAATGGCACGAATGCCTACGTCCATGGTTTCGCGAATGGGTGCCCGTTGCATGGGATTGATGATCTTACCCTCAAGGCTAATAGACTCTTGGCTAACAAGCGGGCCTAAGCCATCCAAGGGCTTGCCTGCACCATCAAGCACTCGACCTAATAAGCACGCCCCAGCTGGAATTTGATCACCATCTAGAATAGGAGTGACTTTGGCACCAGGTGACAAACCTTGCACCGGCTCAATGGGCATCAAGAAAAACTTATCCCGGTCAAACCCTACCACTTCCGCTTCAATGTTTTCTTGGCCTTGCTCAACCCAACAACGATCGCCCACTTTGACTTTACAGCCCACTGCCTCCATGGTTAGACCTACCATGCGAGTTAACTGCCCAGACACCAATGGCTGGCATTGATAATCACTGTGCTCTTTTAGCCAGTTAATGGATTTAAGGTTCATGATGGTCATCTCCATCATGGGGTTTAGTTGGTGAATCTACGGATTGGTTTTCATGGCTCGCATCACTGTCTGTATTTTCACTTTCGTTTAAATCTTGTGACGATTCTGCATCATCGCTGACAGACTCTTGCGTCAACTCGGTTTCAATAGGATCTGATTCAATCTCAGTTGGTGCTTCAGATGGATCTGACTCTGTCGAAGTATCCAAATTGTCTTGTATATCTGTGCCTTGTATATCTGTGTCTTGAATACCGCCTCCATGAGTATGCAACTCTTCGCTGTCAGCATCTTCATCTTTGAGAGAGGCTTGCGATTGCTCTTCATCATCTGTTGGCGCTTCCACTTCAGAGGAATCTTGAGGATCAATGATGGCCGCCTCGCTAACCTCTGAGTCCGAGTAATCCTCATTTAGATAGGCGGGTTGTGTTTCATCATCTTCATCTTGATTCAATGCCAATTGTAATTGGTGTCGATACTGTTTTTCGATATGCGCCCAACGTTCACTTAAAGTGAAATCTACTGAACTATAACGAGTATGAATACGGCAACCACCAGCGGCAATGTTATCTGAGCTATGGGCGACTCCTTCAAATTCACCTTGTTCAATGGCCGCTTCAATAAATGGAAGATCTTGCGGGTTCACTTCGATTTTTAATTCGCCACTTTCCAAAGGCAGTGCATCCAGGGCTTGCTGAACCAAGGTAATAATGTGTTCGCTGCCTTGGGATAACTCTTCTGTAATAACAGCTTTGGCCATGGCCAAAATAATATCGGGAATATCATTCAATAATTGCTGTTTAGAATCGGTGAGTTGTTGATGGGCATCTTGTAATAATGCAATAAAGCGTTTGGCGATTTTCTCTTGTTCAAGGGTGCCGTTTTGAAAGGCTTGTTTTTCTCCCGTTTCAAAGCCGGCATCAAAGCCTAAGCGCTTCCCTTCTTGCTCCCCTTGTTTAAAACCTTCGGCATGACCTTCGTCATAACCTAGTTTTTCGCCTTTTTGTCGACCTTCTATGAGTCCTTGCTCTAATCCTTCGTTGAACGCTTCTTGACGAATGGTTTCTAATTGCTCCGCCGTAAGCGGTTCAACTTCGATCTCTTCTTCTTCGACCGATACCTCTTCTTCATCGTGTTCTTCACTATGAACTACATGTTTGGGCTCGGTCCAAAAAGGCAAATTCCAGCGCTTTGGCTCGGAAACTTCTTCCGCAGGAATTCGCTCGCGACGTTCACTCATGATCCAGGTTCTCTATGACTAAACACACTGTCATTAACTGCATTACAACATCTGCTCGCCACCGGCACCGCCGAGAACAATTTCACCTGCATCTGCCATGCGACGTGCAATTGACAAGATTTCTTTTTGCGCCGCTTCCACTTCACTGACTTTAACTGGACCTTTCGCCTCTAAATCATCACGCAACAGTTCGGCAGCACGTTTAGACATATTTCGGAAGATTTTCTCTTTAAGGTCTTCATCGGCCCCTTTCAGTGCAATGGTGAGCAAGTCACCTGACACTTCACGCAGCAAGACTTGAATACCGCGATCGTCCACTTCGTTGAGGTTTTCAAACACGAACATAAGATCTTGAATTTGAACACCCAATTCTTCGTCCACTTCTTTGATTTGATCGAGCAATTCGGCACTTAATGTACTGTCCAAATTGTTAATAATGCCCGCCGAGGTTTTCACACCACCCATGGCTGTTGTTTGCTGACCTTGGTTACCGGAGAATTGTTTTTCAAGAATGTCGTTTAATTCTTGTAGAGCCGCAGGCTGTACCGCTTGCAATGACGCCACACGCATCATGATATCCAAACGCACTTTTTCATCGAAGTAATACAAAATTTCAGCGGCTTGATCGCTTTCAAGATACGCGATCACAATGGCTTGAATCTGAGGGTGTTCGTGACGAATGATGTCGGCAACTGCTCGGCTTTCCATCCACTTTAAGGTATCCAAACCCGTGGTGTTACCGCCTAATAAAATTCGATCGATTAAACCACCGGCTTTGTCCGCACCTAGCGCTTGGGTCAACATGTTACGAATGTATTCATCCGCACCCAACCCCAAGCCCGTTTGACCGGATAAACTATCCAAAAACTCGGCCACTACGCCTTCTACCTGGGATTGCGTAATGTCTTTTAATTGCGCCATGGTAGCGCCCACGGCTTGTACTTCTTTAGGACCAAGATGCTTAAGTAATTCTGCCGCGTCTTTTTCACCTAGACTCATCAATAAGATGGCAGCCCGTTGTTTGTGATCAAGACTAGACAACTCCCCTTTTACCGGGGCAGCAGGTGGTTGCGCGCCCGCTTGCTCAGCAACCGCTTTCTTATCATCCTTCGGCATTATTCACCCATTTCTTAAACGCTTGCGCCACCCTGGCAGGATCTTCAGCTATTAGGCCTTTCAGTGCATCCAATTGACGCTCAAACCCTTCACTGGCACCTGGTAATAGGAACTCATCAGCACCTGCCAGTGTGACTTTATCATCACCAAACAGATCATCTGCATTACCAAGCTCGTCCAACTCCCCTTCGATCTCTGCGTTCTCGTCCATCTTGCCGCGTTCGATAAGATTCTTAACAATCGGACGAATCACACCAAAGATCACAATCAGTAAGAACAGACCCGCTAACACTTGTTTCACGATTTCCCAGAACCAAGGCTGACGCCAGAATTCCGGTTCGCCCAGTTCTTGTGGGCCACCCAAGAAGGCACTGTTCACTACACTGACACTGTCACCGCGGGCGGCATTAAAGCCCACGGAATCTTTCACTAATAGCTCGAGGCGGGTTAATTCCTCTTGTGTCCATGGCACGATCTCAGTGACACCGGTTTGCGGGTTCACTTTCGTGCGATCATTAACCGCTACAGATACGGTAACACGGCGCACTTTGCCCACCTGATGTTGAGTATGACTCAAAGTCCGATCAACTTCATAGTTTCGTGTGGCTTCACTACGACGCTCTAACGGTTGAACGGGTTGACCATCTGGACCAGTGGCCACTTCTGGCGCCTCTGCAGCCCCAGGTGGTTGATTTGATAATGCCCCGGGGATACCACCGTCTGGTTTGTTTATGCTTTCTTCGTCTAAGGTTTGCTCACTACGCAGCGCAATTAAGTCAGGATTGTAGAGCTCTTGAGTTTGCTCCACGGCGGTGAAATCTAAATCGGCGGTCACTTCGGCTTGGAAGTTATCCGAGCCTAAAACCGGCTCTAAAATACGTTGTACCCGTTGCGCTAAGTTATCTTCTAGCTTACGAGTAAATTGATACTGTTTCGCAGCCAGAATATCTTCATCACTCTTATCATCTTTACTCAGCAGATTACCTTTTTGATCCACTAGAGTGACGTTTTCAACGGGCAATTCAGGAATACTGCTGGCCACCAAATTAATAATGGCTTCGGCTTGGGCTTCTTTTAAACCTTTGCCGCCGTATATTTCTAAAAAGACAGAGGCACGTGGCTCGCGATCATCTCGAACAAATACCGATTGCTTAGGTAAGGCTAAATGTACACGGGCATTACGCACACTTTGTAAACTGGCAATGGTACGCGCCAGCTCCCCTTCTAAACCACGACGATAGCGAGCGCTTTCAATAAATTGGCTAGTGCCTAAACCTTGTTCTTTATCTAATAATTCAAGCCCGACAGTATCTTCTACTTCAGCTAGAATCGGTGCCAATGCCAAACGGGCTTCATGAATATCTAATTCGGGAACGGTGACAATCCCTGTGGTGGGATTAATACGATAATCAATGCCAGTTTGATCAAGGATGTGCAAAATTTCTTTGGCATTAAATTCTTCAAGGTTACTAATTAAAGGGCGATATTGCGTTTCTTGGGACCAAATAACCACCCCGATACCTAAAGCTAATAAACCGGCAAAACCCATTAACAATGCGATTTGGCGAACAATGGTGAGCTTATTAAAGCCCATCATAATAGGATTTATTTCGCTGGCATCCATCGCCTCTGGCAGTATTTCGTTAAAACTGTCAGCCGTCTCCCCGACATTGGGATCCGATTCCGCTGGGAAGTTATCCCCTGCTTCTGCCGGTACATTCTCTGTGGCCATGATGAAACCTTAACTACGCTAAATGAGGGTTTGCCAATTACACTGGCATGTTCATGATGTCTTTGTACGCATCCACTAATTTGTTACGCACTTCTTTCATTGCATCAAACGACACACTGGCTTTTTGCGCTGCAATCATTACTTCGGGTAAGTCCACCATTGGATCACCTTTTTCGAAACGTGTGCGTAACTCAGAACTGTGCATTTGCTGTTGATTCACATTGTTGATGGCGTTACCAAACATGGTTTGAAAATCAGGTACGTTTGGGTCAGCTTGAATGTTGGGATAATTGGCACTTTGATTTTGCAGTTTTTCCACTTCTTCGGTTAAACGCTCGGCGGCGGTTTTTTCCGTGTGCGGTGGCTCTTGGATCTGCGAGCGTACTTGGCGTAATTGGGAAAGCACGCTATTAATGTCCGCTCTATCTACCATGATTCACCTCATAACTTTAAACATTGCCAAAAAAATGCCATCCGTTGGCAGCTTCCCTGCCTAAACGTCCTTGAAAGACGTCTTCCTGACATTTTTTCCTTCGTTCTGTGTTAATTGCATAACACAGGCCAATTTTTTTAAGCCAATAAATTCGCTTGAATATCGATACCTTGTTCTCGCATTTGCGCCATTTTGTAACGTAAAGTACGAGGGCTAATGCCTAATTTTTCTGCTGCTCTTTTTTTGTTTTTTTCATGTTTGAGAGCATCAATAATTAAACTGTATTCCCGTTGTTTTAGGTGATCCCCTAATCCATCCAGAGATGCATTACTTGCAGCTATCGGCTCGTTTGAGACTGGCATATCCAAACCATTGAATGGGCTTGTTTCTTTCGCGACTTCCATCTCAAGATTGATAACAATGTCACTGGCTGTAATGCTGTGGCCAGACTGAATAATAAGCGCACGCTGAATGATGTTATCGAGTTCACGAACATTTCCCGGCCAGCTATGCTGCATGAGTTTTTGTTGAGCGCTTTCATCAAAAATTAATGCTGATTTATTTTGTTTCTTGCAGTGTTTTTTAAGCAAACGCTCGGCAATAGGCAAAATATCTTGTGGGCGTTGACGCAGGCATTTCCATTGCAACGGGAAAACACTCAAACGGTAATATAAATCTTCACGAAATTTTTTCTCGTTTACATAATCCATTAAATTACGGTTAGTGGTGGCGAGAATACGTACATCTAATGGAATGGTTTTACGCCCACCTAATCGCTCCACTTCTCGTTCTTGTAATACACGCAGCAACTTCGCCTGTAATCCCACTTCCATTTCACTGATTTCATCGAGTAATAATGTACCGCCTTGAGCCTGTTCAAATTTTCCCGGCATGCTATTGTAAGCGCCAGTAAACGCCCCTTTTTCATATCCGAACAATGTAGACTCCAACATATTTTCTGGAATGGCCGCACAATTAATGGCTACAAATGGCCCGCTCTTTCTTGGACTGTTTTGGTGAATATAACGAGCTAACTCTTCTTTACCGGTTCCACTCTCACCGCTAATCAGTACCGTTGCTTCACTATCGGCCACTTGTTTTGCCAGTTTTAATAGCGCACGACTGGATGGATCTTGCGCCACAGGATCATTTAATTTTCCAGCATCCGCTTGCTGATGACGAAATTGATTAACCGTTTCCACTAACACATTCACTTCAAACGGTTTCACTAAGTAATCCATAGCCCCTTGTTGAATAGCCTGTACCGCTTTTTCAACTTCGCCATAAGCTGTCATTAACACCATTGGGATGGCTGGATATTGGCTTTTTACATGATTCAATAAGTCAAATCCGGATAAAGCCCCCATGCTAATATCTGACAAAATCATATCGACCGAATGGGTTTTTAAAAATTCAATAGCATCTTCTGCACAACTAGCCTCATGCGTATGAATTTTTTGCAATTGCAGGGTATCGACAATGGCATCACGTAATTGTGAGTCATCTTCAACGATTAGCATTTTAAATTGATTCACTTTCCATCTCCTTGTTTACCGCTTGATGGCTAATGGGAAGTGACATGACAAAACATGCTCCCCCTTGCTCTTGATTAAAATAGGTTAGTTTTCCGTAATGAGCGCGAACCACTGCATTGACCACAGGCAAACCCAAACCCGTGCCATTACTTTTCGTGGTATAAAATGGCTCTGTCATTTTTTCATAGGCTTGGTCTGTGAAACCTGGTCCATTATCACAAATAGCAATAGTGAGATATTGTTTATCTTGGCGCACATGCACATGAATTTTTGCTTGCTTGACGTGATCTTCAGCGGCTTCAATGCCATTAGAAATGAGATTTTGAATCGCTCCAATTAAGCTTTCTTGGTGACACTGAATTTGAGCATCACTTTCATCAAAACTAATATTAATATTCGCCTGATATTGCTTGTTTAAGATGTGCTTTGCTTCTTGAATGAGTTGCAACAATTCACCTTGCTTCATAACCTTATTTAAAGGGGCACTACCACGAGCAAAAATCAACATATCTCGAACTTGTGCTTCGATATTTTTTAATTGCCGCCCTAGTTTTTTAGAAAAATTTAAACGTGTGGCCCCATCCAGTTCATCACTTGCGAGGTGCTGGCTGTAAAGCATGGCTCCCGATAAAGGTGTTCTTACCTGATGGGCTAAGCTCGCGACCATCTTACCCATTGCCATCAACCTTTGATGTCGCGCAAGTTTGGCTTGTAGCTCGCGTGTTTCCGTTTGATCTGTCATCAACACAATTTGCCCAGGTTCATTTTCTAAACCCGATGTTTGAATGCTCAAACGACGCCCGTTTATCAATGACACTTCATGACCATCGTCTTCACGAGGGCGAAAATATTGTGATATCACATCCCGCCATAACGCGCCCTGAAGGTTTTCAGTATTCAACATGGCATGGGCTGCTCGGTTACTTTCTTGCACTCGACCATTGCCATCCAATACCACTACGCCACCGGGTAAAAGTTGCAATAAGCTATGTAATCGATCCGCCAGACGTTCTTTTTCTTTTAACTCTTTCATCCGTGCAGCACTGACTTCGGCTAGCTCGCCCGATAGTACCTGCACCTGACTTTCCAATTTACTGTAGCTGTCAGTGAGCTGTTGCGACATTTGGTTAAATAATTCAAATGCTTGACGCAAACCTTCTTTGGGTTGGATTTCTTGAGGACTCTCAATATAAGACGCCATATACTCCACACCTAATTCATAAAAAGAAGCCAAATAAATGGCTAAAACAATGATCTATAGGGGTAATGGCAAATAGCGTGCCGCATTATTTTTTAATAATTGGCTGGTCTATTAATTAAAGAAAACTGATAGCTCAGTTTTAAAAAGCTTGTATTGGCGATATAACTGGCACAAAAAAAGCCCTTTCGGGCTTTTAAAATCTCACTTCAATGATTAATCATCAAATTCTTCTGCATGTTCTTTCTCTTTTCGCTGTAATCCGTATTTTCGCATTTTTTCGACTAATGTGGTTCTGCGAATACGTAACTTCTCAGCAGCGCGAGCTACTACACCACAAGCGTCATCCAATGCTTGTTGAATTAAAGAGCGTTCAAGATTGGTGAGGTAATCTTTTAAATCAATCCCATTAACCGGTAATAACGCCGGCGTATCCAAGCCTACTAACCCAGGTTCACTCGGCAACATAACAGGCTCTTGTAGGCGGGAATCATCTTCATCTCCTTCATCTACATGACGGAACTTTTTAGGCAGTTCCGGCACGCCAATGACACCGTAAGGATGTAATATCGCCAATCGTTCAACCAAGTTTGCAAGTTCACGTACATTACCATGCCAGTCGTGACGGCATAAAGACATGATGGCGGCGCTATTAAAGCGAATAGAGCCGCGCTTTTCGTTTTCCATTCGTGAAATTAATTCGTTCAACAATAGTGGTATATCTTCACGACGATCCCTTAATGCCGGCACTTCAACAGGGAAAACATTTAGGCGGTAATATAAATCTTCACGGAAGGTTTCTTCAGCAACCATAGCTTCGAGATTTTTATGGGTTGCTGCAATAATGCGTACATCGGTTTGTAGAGTCTTGGTTCCACCGACACGCTCATAGGTACGCTCTTGTAAAACACGCAATAATTTAACCTGCATGTTCAGGGGTAGGTCGCCTATTTCGTCTAAAAATAATGTACCTCCTTCAGCCATTTCAAAACGACCGCTGCGCGAGGTGATGGCACCTGTGAATGCGCCTTTTTCATGGCCAAATAATTCACTTTCAATTAATTCATTAGGAATGGCACCACAGTTAACGGGAACAAATGGTCCATCACGGCGAGTACTATGATAATGCAGATTACGCGCGACCACTTCTTTACCTGTACCACTTTCCCCCGTAATTAACACAGTCACGTTTTTATCCGCTACTTGATGCATAAGTTCGCGAACATATTGAATCTGACGGCTCGTTCCCACTAAAGAGCGAAACAACTGCACAGGGCGACGCTCACCACGGACGCGATTATGGGCAAAGTGCTCACGATAGATTTGCGCTCGATGAAGACTGTCCAATAACTTGTTGTAACTAGGTGGCATGCTAACTTGTGCAATGACTGCACGACGCACATCATCGGATAGTTCGGCAGGTAGTTCTTCGTCACCAACATAAATCATGGGCATACCTTTGTCCCATTCATTCACGTCGTTTAATAAGGTTTCGATGGAGGTTTTATTCGAGCTGCCTATGATGAAGGCAACGATATTTCCAGGGTCTTCTGAATTCTTAGCAACGTCACGCCAAGTATTAGAATCACTGCTAAATGATTCTTCGCCTAAAAAATCCAGCAGTACTTGCATGTCATGTCGACGCTGCTCGTTATCATCCACCAACAGGACTTTAATCTCTCGCCACATGGTGCACCTTTACCCCGATTTTTATTGTCATCATTTAGCCACAAACTCGCCGTTAATTTGACTCGTTTCTTCAAGTTAAGCTGATGAGTATGTCTCGGTCAAATAAATGACGAAAAATTATTATTCTTATTCTTACAACGATTTAAGGATAGTTTTTTGTCATCCAAGGACCATTGGCTTATTAGTGACAAAAAAAATGTGCGCTGTAAACCATTTTTTTAATTTATAGGGAACTTTTTAAATCTGTAATCAATTGTTTTAAAACAAAATAATTAAAAACACACAGTAAAAACAGGGGTTTTATAAAAAAAGGCCATAAAGGCCTTTTAGAATAAGTTGGCAATAACGGCCCAATTCAATTAGACCGATAAGTGATTAGATTCTACTTTAGTATCAAACTTTCCTTGGCCTTTTATTTCTTCATAACTGCTACGTATGCCTTCCCAGCCCGCTTTAATTTCCGACAATAACCCCATTACTTCGTTGATAATATCAACATCATTTTGGCTATTCGCTTCAAATAAGCGTCTGGCCATGTAGTCATAAAGGCGCTCTAAATTCGCACTAATCTCCCCACCCCGTTCATGATCTAACGACTCTTGCAAAGCACAGATAATATCAATGGCCCGGCCAAGCTTTTCATTTTTCGCAGCATAGTCTTTCTTCTCTATATAGCTTTTTGCCATAGAGAGTCGAGTTAACGCCCCTTCTAATAGAAGTTGGATCAATTTATGTGGGTCTGCTTCCATGACCTCAGTTTGCAAACTGACCTGACTGTATTCCTTTGCGCCTTTTGTATACATATTTACACCCTCATTCACTACATAAAGGTCAACGGCATCCAGCTAAAGATCTTTAGCAATTCCCGAAAAATAAATTATCTCCCTTAGTTAAGTTACGCCAAGCGGCCAATTTATTCAAAGGTAAGCGGCAAGACATCTCCTCTTTTTCGAGCAGTAAAACCTCATAACTCTATGATTTTAAAAGTATTATTTTAATGGCACAGCTTGTGCAATTTGGAAGTCATTCTAGTTATTGCTTCTACAGAGGCGAAAGGATTGACTTATGGCCCTTGGTAACCAAGCGCAAGCAAAACCTGAGAAGCTCAGTCGCAAAAAAATCATTGAAATTACTGAGCTTAAAAATCGCGCCTTTTTGTTATTTGAAGACACCCAGCAAGATCATGACTTTCAACGCCGTGAATCTCAGCTCAATGAGGCAAGAGGACTCATTAATGAGGCCTTATCTATCGCCCCTCTAGAGGGTGATAGTCTCAACCTATTGGCTCGTATTGAATTAGAATCCGGTCGACTCGAACAGGCCAGTGAAGCCATTGAAAAGGCTCTTCTGCATCATCCGAAAAATGCAGGCTATTGGTACAGTGCCGGTCACGTGGCACTGGCTCAACAAGCGTTGTCAAAAGCCGAATTTCACTTTCGAAAAGCCACCGCCCTTGCTCCGCAACAAACTCGTGCAGAGGTGAGCCTAGCTTACACCTTGTCGGAACAAGGACTGAAAGTCGAAGCTTTTCAGATGTATCGCCAATTGGTAAAGACTCAGCCCCAAGATATCCATATTCGCAGTCGACTATTAAGCTGCGCGCAAGGTTTGGTAGCCGATTACTATGACCCAGAATTAGAGCAAGATTTAATTACTTATTTGTCTTGGACTGACCTCAATCTAAATGCTCTTTCTCATTTATGTTGCAGCGTTTTAATATTTAAATTTCAACTCAATAATCAGGGTAGCGCTGCATCATTTAATGAAATGGCCAACTCAACGTTATTATTGGAAACCTTGCGACATACCCTGGTTAAAAATGAGTTACTCGAAAAACTCATCATTGCATTACGCCAAGAACTGTTAACACACGCCAGTAAAAAAGGACGCTTAATTAATCAGTATTTGCCTTTATGCGAGGCCATTTGCCAATACAGTTTAAACAACGAATTCTTATTACCATACACAGAAGCCGAACGTGCCATGGTACACACCCTTAAAACCATGATCGAACAATCACTTAAACAAAGTGGTTGTACGCCGACGGATATTTCCGGTGCGCTCTTATTGTATGCCATGTACGAATCTTGGTTTAGCATTAAAGAACATACAACATTGTTTTCATTTCATAATGACAGTTGGCCTGCTGTAAGTTATGACATTAAGCTAACCCACGATGCGATTTTACATAAACAAAATATCGAGTTTGACGCAATTACAGACATTCCTGAAACACATGATGTTAAGACGCAATATGAGCGTTTTCCTTATCCAAGATGGACGAATCTTGATAATAAGAACATGACCAATTATGGCTCAGCACTTAAACATCAGTATCCATGGGCAAATATTCCACACTCCATACTACATGGCCCCCTTTCTATTTTAGTGGCCGGCTGCGGCACAGGAAGGCATGCATTAAATGTGGCCAAATACTTTTACCAAACACAGGTGACTGCGTTAGATATCAGCCAAACCAGCTTAAGTTATGCCGCAAAAAAAGCAGAAGAATTTAATATTGAAAATGTGGAATTTTATCAAGCAGACTTAACTAAGTTGAGTAACTTTAATGAGCCATTCGACATCATTGAATGCTCAGGGGTATTGCATCACATTCGTAACTATACGACAGCACTGAATGGATTATTAAATAATCTCAAACCCAATGGATTTTTAAAACTGTCTTTATATAGTAAACGTGCGCGTCAGCCTGTTTATGATATTCGTAAAACTTATCGACACGGCGGCATCGAAAAAAATGAAAATGACATTCGTATCTTACGCCATGTGATTTTTGCTGACCAAGACATCGATAATAAACACCTAATTACCGAGTCCGATGATTTTTACAGCATGAGCGGCGTTGTGGATCTATTGCTACACGAATACGAAATGGGCTTTACACCAAAAGCCATTAAACAGTTATGTGAACATAACCAACTGTCATTTCTTGGCTTTGCCAATCTCTCAACCCAATTAAAGCAAAACTTCAAAGATTACATTGGGCATGATTATCGTTTTAACGATCTTGATCAATGGGAGCGTTTTGAGCAAGCCCACCCCACTACCTTTTCTGGCATGTATCAATTTTATTGTCAGTATCAACCTAAACTTAGTTTAAGGTCATAAAAAAGCCCCATAGGCAAGGGTACCTATGGGGCTTGAAAGCAGTTATCGTGATTAGCGGGGGGCGCCCATATCCAACCACTCAGCAATTAACTTACGCTCTTGCGCGGTTAACATATTTTTATGTTGATCCCACACACCTTGTTTCGCCGCATCCACCTCAATTGGACGGAACAACCAATGGTTGTGATCCATATCTTCAGCGAACACATCAAAGAAGTTTGCACTACTAATGGCGCCTAATGGATTCATCAAGGCTTGGCCGTAACAGCTGAAGCAATCATTTTCTGGCTGCAATACGAACGGTGGTTCTACATAACGACGACAGTGACTGGCTTGCACTTCACTAAATGTAGAAGACAAATACATATAAGTACGATTGTTATCAAACAATGCATCGTAAGACGCTAGACCTGACACCTGAGAAGTAAAATCACTCAGATCCAAGCTTGTGAAACCACGGTTATCATGGCAGTCCACACAGCTATTACCAGACTCATCACGTACCACATTATTCCAAAGTGGTTTGATGTGTTGCTCATAACTGATTAACGCCACGCAATCCGCAGTCATGGATTCTTCACACGCCACGCTGGTCGGCGCTTGCGTATTTAAGTTGTCGTAGCCAATTGAAATATATGCATTACCCACTAACGGTGATGGCGTCCAAAAATCTTGGTATTGCATGACAGGCGTTAGTTTTCCGAACCCATCTACTTGAGCGTATAACGCTCTTGCCATGGTGTCGCCAGCTTGTTGTGCTTGAATCGCAGTGGATGCATTGGCAAACGGACCAGCCTGACTAGCACCTTGGTTAACCGCGGCTTCACCCAGGTTATTCAACAATCCGTTTAACTCGAATTGTTCAGATTCAGACACTTGTAACCATTGCTCCGGACGTTGCATGAAATGATATGGAAAATCACTCGCCGCCATTTGTCCTTGGTCATTATTCAACGCTTTGCCTTGTGCATTCACCACTTCATAAATGAATGGGGTATTAGCTGGCAATTCAAACATCACTGAACCGTCTGGTTGAATAGGCGCATAACCATTTAGCACCATTTGCCCATCAATGTTTTGTGT
>JABXIK010000129.1 GCA_013373125.1 Gammaproteobacteria bacterium
ATGCTAAGCATCTGCTTCTTTATGGTGAGCTTGTTCATTACTACCATAGTCGCAACTTATCAAAATCTTTCTGCGTTAATAGTTAAAACCAGTGCCTGTGATTCTGTGTTTTCAGGCGAAACCGTTTTACTGCCAATCACATTAGAAAACCCAACAAGAAAAAACAAAATCGGCTTAAGTTTTAGTTTTGAAGGTGGTGATGTTCATACTGTATCCATTGTTGAGCAGTCGCAGCTGTTGAAGCTTCCCTTTAAAACCCGCTTTAGAGGGTATCTGACCGTACCGCGAATTAAATTAAAAAGCGTTTATCCTTTAGGGCTAATTAATTGTTGGACGTGGTTGAGATTAGACTTTGAGGGCATTGTATATCCTAGTGTTGTTGAGATGCCTTTTCGGATGGCGGTTGGTGAACAGGATGATACTGAAGATGGTCAGGTGTTGCAGGCAGGGATGGAAGAATTTGAAGGTCTCAAAACATATCAAAAAGGGGATTCTTTAAAACGTGTTGCTTGGAAGCAGTATGCAAAAACCCAGCAACTTATGACGAAACAATATTCAGAGCATAAAGGTGATGATCAGTGTTTTGACTGGTTTGCATTGCCGGGTTTTCAAATGGAGGAGCGATTACAAATTTTGTGTGGCTGGGTAGTTAAGGCTCATCGTCAAAATAGCGATTTTAGTCTGAAGTTACCAAATGAATTTATTGCTTTGGGTAGTGGCGAGCAGCATTTGCATATTTGTTTAAGAGCGCTGGCATTGTTTGGAAGTAAGGTAGTGTCGAATGTCTAAAAGCGCATTAATCCCCCAAGCTACTCTCTTTTATTTATTTCTATCTGTTTTTTGTGCCCTTATGTTGCATGTTATGCGCTTGCCTCTATGGCTGGTTGTATTTTCGCTGACAGCTCTGGCATGGCGCATGGCTATATTCTCAGGGAAGATGCCAAAACCTAATTGGATGCTTAAGTTCTGCCTGGTCAGTGGAGGATTTTTGGGAATCTATTTTAGTTATGGTGCCCAATTAAGTATTGAGGGAATGGTTTCCTTGTTGATTGCGGGTGTCATGCTGAAGCCATTGGAGGTTGAAAAGCAAGCTGATAGTTACTTGCTGCTATTTCTCAATTATTTTTTATGTGCGTTGATCTTTTTGTTTGATCGGACACCTTTGATATTTTTGTTGGCATTTTTGGTGATGCTGCAAACGCTATCGGCTCAAGTATTGGTTCATTTTCAAGAGCTGCCAAGGCGTAAAGAGAGTTTAAGTGTTGCATTTGGGCTGTTTTTAAAAACCCTACCTTTAGCTGTTGTGCTATTTGTTGTGTTACCTCGTATCGGACCTTTATGGACTTTAAATATCCCAACCAAGTCTGGAGTCGTGGGTTTGAGTGACTCGATGTCGCCAGGCAGTATCGCATCTTTGGGTGAGAGTGATGACCTCGCGTTTAGGGTGGAATTGAAGGGCGGTACTTTACCAATGGCTGATCGATATTGGCGGGGCTTTACACTGAGTCGATATGATGGTTTTGAGTGGCAGCGTGATCGTATGTATCTTCAAGGGCCGCAAGAACAGTATCAAATAGATGGAGTGCCTAGTGTACAGTATCGGGTTTTATTAGAACCCCATGAAAAGAATTGGTTGTTTGCTGTTGGCTTGCCAATCACTTTATCAGAAGAGGTGCAGCAATCGCACGATGGGAGCTTGTATCGTAAACGCAAGGTTTACAATCAATGGCAATATCAAGTAGAAGCTCAACTTACTTCCTTACTTCCACAGATGTCACTTAGTGCGGCAGAGCGAAAGCTTTATACGAGTTTGCCTTCGAATGTCAGTCTGGGCACACGTGAGCTTGCCAAAAATTTTAATGAGAGATATCCAAGCGTCCCCGATTTTCTGGCTGTCGTTAAGCGTTATATTGAGAGCGAGGGTTTTGTTTATACATTATCCCCTGGAGATTATAGTGGCGAGAATCAGATAGATGATTTCCTGTTTAATTCTAAGACTGGCTTTTGTGCATATTATGCCGGTGCGCTGACATTTATGCTGCGTTCCATTGATGTGCCAGCCCGTGTTGTTTTGGGGTATATGGGTGGGGAAGATAATGCCATTTCCAATACTATTAGCGTGTATCAGTATGAGGCGCATGCATGGGTTGAGGTGTATATAGAGGGCAAGGGCTGGTTAAGGGTCGATCCAACAGCTTGGGTGTCACCTGATCGAGTGGAATCAGGTTTACAGCGAGCGCTACCTAATGAATTTAAGGGCTTTACTAGTGAATGGTCGTGGTTGCGAGATTTGCGTCGGCAATTACAGGCATTTGATTATTTTTGGAATGATTGGATGGTGAGCTATAAAGGAAGTCGGCAGCAAAGTTTATTGAATAATATATGGGGCGACCGCACAGGTACGGAAATTGCGTGGCTGGTTGCGTCTGTGTTGATGTGCCTTGTTGCAGGGTTGTTTTTCTTTTTATGGTTGGACCAGAGGCGAGCAGCGCGGACCTATTCTCAAAAAATATACGATCAATTGTATTTTTGGTTGCACTCAGACTCAAAGGAAAAAGAAATTCAGGGTTTAACTGTCAATCAGATAGTTGTTGGTCTTAAAATACAGCATCCGCAGTTGGCTCAAGAGTTGGATGTGCTTAATAAAGATATTCATAGTTATATTTATGCTCCGGATTCTAAATCTCAAGAGTCACTGAAAACACCCAATCTTCTTCAGCGGATAAAGCAATTAAGAAAGGCATCTAAATAAAGCTATAACGGCATTTCCATATAAATATGGTTGTCCAATGTTGAGTTGTAGCTCTCTTGTATTGATATGATTTTAAACCCTAAAGAAAGATACAAGTTAAGTGCTGTTTGATTTTTTTGAGCAACATCTAAACTAAGTGCTCGATATCCTTCCTTTTTGGCAAGCGCTTTCATATTTAGTATGAGTCGGCTAGCAATGCCTTTGCCTCGAAACTCTGGTTTAACGGCAATGTGGCACAAATATAAGCAGTCATTTTTAGGGGCTTTTACAAGGCGATTCTCAAATTGAATTCCTTTAATAATTGAGCGCCAGCCATAGTGTAATAAAATTGTACAGGCGTTCGACCAGAAGGTTTTCTTATGTGACTTTAATGAGAAGTGACCGAGGCTGCCAACAACTTGATCTTTATGTAGACAGACTAAGTGATGTTTGTGGCTGAACATGGTTTTTCTTGTGCGAAATAGGTGTCTCAAAAAAACTCTGACTTCAGGGCCATGTTGAATATTAAAAATATAATCAAATGAAGCGGGGCCGGACTGATATATCAGTTCGCAAGTGGATTCTGCGTGTTTGCTTTGGGCTGGTGCAATTATCATAGTGCTTGTTTTTTGAGTTTAATATGCCGTTATTCCGCTTTTATAAAAAGGTGCTTTTTGGCCGAACTTCCGATATAAGTTAAGGTCATATTTCGCAAATGACTCGTCTTAGGGGTAGGTATGTTGGAATCTGTTAAGGATTATTATGGCAAAGTTTTGCAAAGCTCGAATGATTTGCAAACCAACGCATGTTGTACTGATGAAGCAATGCCAGAGTTTCTTAAGCCTATTTTATCTAAAGTCCATGACGAAGTACTGATGCGATATTATGGCTGCGGATTAGTTGTGCCAGAACAAATGGCGGGTTTGAAAATATTAGATCTAGGCTGTGGTGCAGGCAGGGATGTTTACGCTTTGTCAGCTATGGTGGGTGAGGATGGGCTGGTTGTCGGTTTGGATATGACGGATGAGCAGTTACAAGTGGCCAGACAGTATCAGGATTATCATGCTGATGTCTTTGGTTATAAACAGTCGAACGTTCAATTTATTCAAGGTGATATTGATCGATTGGATGAACTTCCTTTTGATGATGATTACTTCGACCTCATTGTCTCGAATTGTGTGATCAATCTGGTACAAGATAAAGCTAATGTGCTTAAGCAAGCTTTTAGGTTACTTAAGCCTGGCGGTGAAATGTATTTCTCTGATGTTTATTGTGATCGTCGAATTCCTGAGTGCTTGGTGAAAGACGAGGTACTTTACGGGGAATGTCTGAGTGGTGCGTTGTATTGGCGTGATTTTTTAGAATTTAGTAAGCAAGCAGGGTTTACTGATCCGAGATTGGTAAAGGATAGAGTATTAACTATTGAAAACTCAAAACTAGAAGCCAAGATTGGCTATATGAATTTTTATAGTGCCACCTATCGATTATTTAAAATTCCTGAGCTGGAATCGGCGTGTGAAGATTATGGGCAGGCAGTACGCTATAAAGGAACAATTGAGCATCATCCGCATTTTTTTCAGTTAGATAATCATCATAAAATGGAAGTTGGCAAGATGTTTTCTGTTTGTGGTAATACCTACCGCATGTTGAATGACACTCGCTTTCGATCTCATTTTGAGTTTTTTGGTAATTGGGATGTTCATTATGGGATTTTTCCTGATTGCGGCACCCCAATTCCATTTGACAATGGAGAAACTAATCAAAGCGGTGCATGCTGCTGATTAAGCGACTTATGAGGCTTTGTTTAATAAATAGGGCGTGATGTCATCAACGTCTAATTGGTCTGGGCTGAGTACGCGTTTCGCGTACTTCTCCCACACGCGGGATTTGACGAAAAGTTCATAAAGGTCAGGATCAATATGTTGATCTTCTACCATGCGATGCATGATGTTCAAAGATAAGCTGATTTTCATTGGGTCTTTATACGGCCGATCTTTTGCTGTTAATGCTTCGAAAATATCGGCAATCGCCATCATGCGCGCCGGTATGGACATTTGCTCTCTAGTTAAGCCTCTTGGAAAGCCTGTACCGTTCATTTTTTCATGATGGCCGCCTGCGTATTCAGGAACGCGTTTTAGCTGTTTAGGGAAGGGTAGGCCTTCTAACATATCAATCGTCACTGTCATGTGATTATTAATGATTTGTCTTTCTTCTGAGGTCAGTGTGCCTCTTTCAATACACAGGTTATAGATTTCCTCTTCATTTAGCATTGGTTGTAATGTGTTATTGGCATCGGGCCATTTTAGGTGAGAAATAGACTGAATCCGTTCTTTGGATTCTTCGCTCATGAATTCCCCGCCTTTATTGCTGGTACGTACAAAGTTAAGATCATCTTCTAATTTTTCTACGGCTGCATGGTATTGCTGTTCAAGGGCGGATTTTTTTTCAGGATGATCAATGCACGCTTGAAGGTAGTCAGCTTTTGTTTTTTGCATTAGAGCCGCGAATCGCGATTCTACATTTTCAATGCCGTCACGCATTTTGTGTAACTTGGTTGATTTTTCTAAGACACTATCGGGCGTGGCCAATTTTCCGCAGTCATGCATCCAGGCGCTTACTCGTAATTCATACCACTCTTCATCATTGAGTTTGAAATCGCTGAAAATTGTGTGGTCTTCACAGGCGGCTTCTGCTATGAGTTCCATTAAGAGAGGGACTCGTTGGCAGTGTCCACTTGTGTGCGGACTTTTGGCATCGATGGCTTTTGCAATGGTTTTAACAAATGCATCCAAAAGGTTTTTCAAGTCTTGCACTAATATTTGATTGTTAAGTGCAATGGCTGCATAAAGTGCTAAGCCTTTTAATAATGGAATAAAACGATCGGCAAATGGGATTTTATTTTGTGTTTCAGGGTGGCGTGCATTGATTAATTGTAAGACGCCTATTACTTCATCTTGATGATTCAATAGTGGAAAGGTTAAAACGCTTTGTGTGCGGTACTGCGTTTGTTCGTCGAATTTTTTGGCACCAGTGAAATCAAATTTGTCAGAGGTATAAACGTCATCGATGTTGACGATCTGTCTTGAATTGGCACTGTAAGCCGCTACGTTGTGATTGTTTTCGCTGCCGTCTTCTTCATAAAGTTCTAAGGCAGGGAAGGGAATAGGTACGCCATGTTTCCCCCCCATGCGGATATCAAGAATATCATTTTTGATGATTTCGAATTTGAGTTTGGTGACTTCACCGTTGCTATCGCTTTGAGTTAAATAGAGGGTCCCACCTTCGCTGTTTGTCAGGCTGATCGCTTCATCCAGTATTCGTTCAATGATTTCCTCTGTGTCATTGGTGGCGGCCAGTTCAATCAATAAAGCTTTCTGGCCGTCGCTAATAGTGCGATTCTCAATGGCGCTGGCGGCAAATGTGGCTAGCGAGGTAATCAGGGGTTCAATTTCTTCATTAAATGGAACGATATTGCCCGTTTCTTCATCTTTTGAGTTGATCAGTTGTAATAAACCCAGTACTTGGTTGGATTCATTGAGTAAAGGGATGGCCAGTATGGATTGAGTTCGGTAGTTATTGGCTTTATCGAAAGCTTTTGCCCCAGAGAAATCGAATTGAGTGTTGTCGTAAGCATCTTCAATATTAATGAGGGTTTTGGCATGAGCTGTAAATGCGGCAACGTGATGCTGGTTGATGTCCCCGTTTTCTTCAAAAAGCGGAATGGGTGGAAATACAGACCCACCGGGCTCACTGATCATGCGGATGTCTAAGCTGTGATTGTGAACAATGGCAAAGTTCAGTTGGGTGGGAGGCTGTTTATTGGATAGATATAGCGTGCCGCCATCAGCGCCAGTTAGTTGCTGAGCTTCGTCTAAGATGAGTTCGCACAACTTGGTGATATTGCGCTCACTGATCAGATTTCGGCCAATTCGGTTCAGGCTCTGGTAGTTGGATTGCAGCATGATGGTCAGATTTAACGTGCTTAATATAAGACTAGTCTAAATCTGACGGCTAATTAGAATATCTGGCTTATTTTTTGGTGGGCCAAGGGCAGAAGCAGCCTTTGCCAATTTGATTGAAAAAAGGGCTGGCGGTTTGATCAGAAATTCCCTGTAGTTGGCTTTCAATGACACTAGTAGTGGCTTGGGAGCAAAAGGCTCCAAACCCCAGTGGTCCGATATACATAAGCTGATTCATTGCTCCTTCAATGAGCACAGAGGGTGTGGCAGGCCAGTCTTCTAATAGGTCTGAGCTTAATGGAATGATGTGGGTATCTGGGTTCAGTGTTTGTAGTTGCTCAATTTGTTCTGAGGATTCTACTGGAATCAATGTTATGTGTTCATAGCCAAGTTGCTTGCTAAGCTCGTTTGCTTTCGTGGCATGTGGGCGAGCAAAGCGATTACACAGGCAGTCGGGCAGCCAAAGTTGAATAACGCGTGCATCAGTCTGTTTAGGGGGTAAGTGCGCTTGCAGTTGCTTAAACCAGTTTTGGGTAAAGCTTGATTGTATGAAATTGGGTTGTTGGTGAGTGAAGCTGTGGACGTATTGTGATTGAAACCAGCCTAAGGCAATGAATAGTGCAATTAACCATATGCCCAGTGCAACAAAAACACTTATGAGAATAGCATGGGAGCGAGGTTTAGAAGCTTGCATTAGCCTTGCATTTTGACTTGGTTTTTAATCTTAACTGCTGCCGATTCCAAAGCTTTAGCGATCTTTTCACGATCATAGTTGTTGATGCGGTTGGTATCCATATACATGGAGAAGCCTGGTAATTCGTGCTCAACAAAGGATGTTTTGGCAGCTAGGTTATGGCGGAAATCGACGGCTTCATACACAGGAACCGGGCGCGAGAAGCCTTTGGCGGTAATGGTGCCTTTCTCGCGGCAAATGATTTTGTCTTGCACAAGAGCGTAGGCTTCGTGGGAGAGTAGAATTTCACCGGCTTCAGCAGCGCTTTCAAGGCGGCTGGCCATATTTACTTCTTTTCCGATGATGGTGTAATCCATACGAGATTCTGTGCCGAAGTTGCCCACTGTGCAGTAGCCAGTATTGATACCCATGCGTATCTCTAACGGGTTTTGCACCCCCTGAGCTCGCCACTGTTGACGAAGAACTTTCATGTGTTTGCGCATTTCGATGGCCATTGCCACACAAGCTAGGGTGTCTTTTTTAGCGCCTTGAGTTTTAGGGTCCCCGAAAAAGACCATAATGCTGTCACCAACATACTTATCGATGGTGCCGCCGTATTTAAGGGCGATATTGGTCATTTCAGTTAAGTAGTTATTGAGGAGTTCGGTTAATGCTTCTGACTCTAGCTGCTCTGATAGAGCGGTAAATCCCTTAATATCAGAGAAAAATACCACTAACTTTTTGCGTTGAGTCTCTAATTTGACTTCACGGTTGCCAGAGAAAATGGATTCCCAAATCTGCGGTGATATGTATTTGGCCACCTTTAATGATAAGTTTTGCTGTTTGGTTTGTTCGGCTTTAAGTTCGGAATGCAATTTGGCTAACTGCTTATTTTGTTTGCCAGAGTAAAAGGAAGTCACAGCTAGATGGATTGCCATGGAAATGGAAGAGCATACATTCACTAAAAACGGTGCATCCAGAGACTGATGAAAGCCAAAGATTAAGGTGCCAATGTAGGCCCCTGTAATGATACTGAAAACACAGGTGAACCAGATCGCGACACTTCCTAGTGACATAACGGATGTGTTGACCATCACCAAGAACATGATGCTAGGTATGGCTGAGAAATGCATGTACGCAACTAGGCAACCAACAAATCCGGCGTCTATGGTGATGAAAATTTGTTTTCTTAGGTGGGCAATGGAAGCCGGTAGGTTTTTGCTAATAATGAGAGCAATGATAGGGTAGGCAATGCAGAGAGACATAACCTCATTGATGTACCCAGATCCAATACCTGATTGATTGCTAATTAGAATAGTAATGGCACCAGCGATAAAGCCTACACTGCGGGAGTAAAACTCATATAGAGCGGCTGATTGTGATTCTTGGCTGGTGTTAGTCATTGATCTAATTGATAATTCTTTGGGTCGCTGCATATAAGCAGAAATAAGTGGGGTATTTAATACTTAGATCTGCTTTCGTGCAAGGCTATGACATAGACATGGCGCAATTAAATTCGAGATTTAGGCATATACATAGGTTTCTCTTTGAATACAGTAATTGAACTGCTGCAAAATCGGGTTTCTAGCCCCAAATTAACCGCTCCAGCCCCTAATAGTGCCGAGTTGGAACAAATTCTCGCCTGCGCAGTAAGAGCGCCTGATCATGCTCGATTAAAGCCTTGGCAGTTTCATGTGATAAGTGGCCAAGCCTTGAGTAAATTGGGTGAGATTTTTGCTCGTGCCGTGGGTGAAGGAGTTGCTCAGGATAAATTAGATAAATGCCGCAATATGCCATTAAGGGCTCCCTTAATGATAGTGGCAACGTGCGAGCCGCAGGAAAATGCGAAGGTGCCCGCACTTGAGCAATTTTTAGCAGTTGGGGCGGCCATTCAAAATATGCAGGTAGCGATCAGTTCGTTGGGTTATGGGTCTATTTGGCGTACCGGAGAGATGGCGCATTTATCAGAGGTTAAAGACGCATTTGGCTTGTCATCGGCTGGTGAAATTGTGGGCTTTATCTATGTAGGCACGCCAGAGAAACTGCCAAGCAAGCCTGTTACGAATTTAAGCGATTGCGTGAAATACTGGGATTAGTGCTTAAAAATCAAGGAATTAGTTGCACTAGGTGCTTGGCTTTGTATAATACGCGGCCTTGAAGTTGGCTGCGGCTAATTTTAGCGGTAAAAGTGTGTGACTTGTTCGGTAATCAAGCAAGTATAAAAAATGGATTGCAATACAATTAGGTGAGGTGTCCGAGTGGCCGAAGGAGCACGCCTGGAAAGTGTGTATACGGAAACGTATCGAGGGTTCGAATCCCTCCCTCACCGCCACTTATTCTTAAACCCGAGAACGAAAGCTCTCGGGTTTTGTCGTTTTAGGTATCGATAAAAGTCTCTGGGAGGGTAAGAGCCCTCGACAGGGCTCGACTGCGCGAAGCGCAAGCACGGAGCGAAGCGACGAGTCCGCAGGACGATGAATCCCACTCACCGCCACTTATTCTTAAACCCGAGAACGAAAGCTCTCGGGTTTTGTCGTTTTAGGCATCGATGAAAGTCTCAGGGAAGGTAAGAATCCTCGACAGGGTTCGACTGCGCAAAGCGCAAGCACGGAGTGAAGCGACGAGTCCGTAGGACGATGAATCCTCCCTCACCGCCACCTATTCTTAAACCCGAGAACGAAAGCTCTCGGGTTTTGTCGTTTTAGGCATCGATAAAAGTCTCAGGGAGGGTAAGAGCCCTCGGCAGGGTTCGACTAAATAACTGAAAAGAAACTCAGAGGCAAAGCAGGGTTGTCAGTCTTTTGTGTTTGATTACTTATCTTCCAAATCTTTAAAATATTTTTCAATCACGGATAAGTTTGTTTGTACAAATTGTAAAAATGCCGAAGCGGTTGGGCTTGGGTGTTTTCCTTGTGGGTAAACTAAGCACCAAGATCGGCGCAGGGGAAAGCCTTTGATTTTAGGGCTATTTAATAGTCCTAACTTTAACTCAGGTAATAAGCTTAATTTTGGTAAAACTGCCACACCGAGTCCTGCTAATACGCCGTGTTTAACAGCATCGTTTGATCCTAACTCCATATTGCCTTTTAACTGAATGCGTTTTTCTTGTGAGTACACTTCAAACGCAAGGCGACTGCCAGAGCCTTTTTCCCTCAACAAAAGAGGTTGTCCTAAAAACGTATCGATGGTGATGTTGGCTTTTTGATTAAGCGGCGAGTCTGCCGGAATCACAGGGATTAATTCGTTATCAAGAAATGGAACCGAGATAAGTGGTTTACCCGTAGGCACCATACCCATGATAACAATGTCATCTTGATTGTTTTCGAGACGCTCCATAGCTCCAGCGCGGTTAACCACTTTCAAATGAATGGTGATTTTTGGGTATTCTTGTTTAAACAGTTTAAGAATATGAGGCACAACGTATTGAGCGGTGTTTACGGCGCATAAATGTAAATCCCCTGATAACTGGCCTTGTATGGCATTGAGGTCAATCTGCATGTGGCGTAATTCAGTAAATAAGTTACTCACGGAATTGGCAACACGATCGGCAGCTCGGGTGCGGTACAGTTTTCGGCCTACATATTCAAATAGCGGCTGCTCTAAGGTTTCTTCTAATTGCTTAATTTGTGCGCTAACCGCTGGTTGAGTCAGGCCAAGAGAATTTGCTGCTTTTTTATAGCCCTGTAATTCATAAACGGCTAAAAAAACCTGAAGTTGTCGCAATGACAGGCGTCGAATGAGCTGTTCTAACGGAAGTGACATGCTAAATCTCTAGGTTTTATGGCTATGTATAACCATTTGATTATACCAAAAAGAAAATATATTAATTTATCATTATAGCGAAACTCAACTAGACTTTTTTCAAGTTTATTTGGGGTCACGTCATGTTAAAAAAATTACTCATAGCAAATCGTGGTGAAATCGCACTTCGCATCGTTCGGGCTTGTGCCGAAATGGGCGTTCGATCTGTGGCCATCTATACCGAGCCTGATCGTTATGGGTTACACGTTAAGCGTGCCGATGAAGCCTACAGTTTAGGTGAAGATCCTTTAAGCGGTTATCTTGATCCACAGCGTATCGTTAATCTGGCGTTAGAAACGGGTTGTGACAGTATTCACCCAGGATATGGCTTCCTTTCAGAGAATGCAGAGTTTGCACGTTTGTGTGAGCAGGCGGGTATTATTTTTGTTGGCCCTAAATCCACTGTTATTGATCGTATGGGTGATAAGACAGCGGCCCGTGACAGTATGCGGGCGGCAGGTGTGCCAATTACACCAGGATCTGAAGGTAATCTAAAAGATGTGGAAGAGGCGATTAAGTTAGCCGAAGAGATTGGCTATCCCGTTATGATTAAAGCCACGTCTGGTGGTGGCGGTCGTGGTATTCGTCGATGCGATAGCGAAGATGAATTGCGACAACAGTACCCCCGAGTGATATCTGAAGCGACAAAGGCATTTGGTAGTGCTGATGTGTTTATGGAAAAGTGCATTGTGAATCCAAAACACATCGAGGTTCAGGTGCTGGCGGATAGTCACGGGAATGTGGTGCATCTGTATGAGCGCGATTGTTCAATCCAGCGACGTAACCAAAAATTAATCGAAATAGCACCGAGTCCTCAATTAACCCCAGAACAACGTGACTATGTCGGGAATTTAGCGGTGAAAGCCGCTGAAGCTGTTGGCTATGAAAATGCGGGAACGGTTGAGTTTTTGTTTACGGGTAATGAAGTGTATTTCATGGAAATGAATACCCGTGTACAAGTAGAGCATACCATCACAGAGCAAATTACCGGTGTGGACATTGTACGTGAACAATTGCGTATTGCCTCAGGTTTGGCGCTTAGTTATTCCCAGCAAGACATTAGTTATCGTGGTTTCGCTTTGCAGTTTCGCGTAAATGCGGAAGATCCTAAAAACGACTTCTTACCCAGTTTTGGTCGCATATCTCATTACTATGCGCCTGGTGGGCCGGGTGTGCGTGTAGATACAGCCATCTATACCGGCTATGACATTCCACCGTATTTTGATTCCATGTGTTTGAAGTTGGTCGTGTGGGCTTTGACTTGGGAGGAGGTGATTGCTCGTGGTAAGCGTGCTTTAGAAGATATGCGCTTACAAGGTGTGAAAACCACCGCTCATTATTATGAGCAAATTTTGAATCACCCAGACATGGTGAAAGGCGAATTTAACACCAGCTTTGTGCCGAGTCACCCAGAATTATTGCAGTACTCTGAAAAGAAAAATCCAAAAGAAGTGGCACTGGCATTGGCGGCAGCAATTGCAGCCCACGGTGGCTTATAAAAAGACCCATACAGAATCAATTAAGGTGATCACATGAAAAAAATTGAAGTTACAGATGTTATTTTGCGCGATGCCCATCAGTCATTGATAGCTACTCGTATGCGCACAGAAGATATGCTGCCAATTTGTGACAAGCTGGATCAAGTGGGTTACTGGTCATTAGAAGCTTGGGGTGGTGCAACGTTTGATGCTTGTGTGCGCTTTTTAAAAGAAGACCCTTGGGAGCGTTTACGTCAATTACGTAAGGCGTTACCCAATACTCGTTTGCAAATGCTGTTACGTGGTCAGAATTTATTGGGCTACCGCCATTATGCAGATGACGTTGTTGAAGCGTTTGTACAAAAAGCAGCTGATAATGGTATGGATGTTTTCCGTATTTTTGATGCACTTAACGATATGCGTAATCTAGAAACCGCTATGGCAGCGGTGAAGAAATCTGGCAAGCATGCACAAGGAACAATTTGTTATACAAC
>JABXIK010000131.1 GCA_013373125.1 Gammaproteobacteria bacterium
ATCCAAAACCAAGATTTTTCCAACCCATTCTAGGTAGCTATAGATAATAGGCTGATCAAAGCCATAGTATTCTTTAAGTTGTTGTAGCTGGTCTTCACTGAGGCTTTGACTGCCGAAACCATTCACACTGCTTGAGGAGGATGCACTTGAAAATTGGGCTTCCGCTAGCATCCTTTCTATGGGCCCGCCTGGTACCAAGCGAGTAAGGGTGAACACCAATAGGGTGATGCCAATGAATGTTGGAATAATGAGCAACAATCGCTGAAGAAAGTAGCCTTGCATGCTGAGTTCTTATTGTTATGAATGTCGTTAAATTAGCAGATCCGTTGCACTAAGACAAAGTGCAAGTTTATCCAGCTTGTGTGACGTCAACGTAGAGAATCAGTTCGTCCCCGGGTTGGAGGTATTTTCTGCTCTTGATTTGATTCCAACGCTGAATGTCTTTTACTCGTACGTTAAATTTATTGGCAATGCGATGCAGGCTGTCACCACTTCTAACACGATAACGGACTTTGCGAATTACTTCGCGATTTTGTTTGTTGTAAATATTATCGGCTTTAGACCAGATAACCAATTTTTGGCCTGGAATAAGGGGGTCTTTCGGCGACATACCGTTCCAGCGCGCAATACTGTTTACAGATACCTTGTGTTGTTTGGATAGGCTCCAGAAACTGTCGCCATTTTGTACGCTGTGGCTGATTTTTGAAGAGCCTTTAGGTCCTCGCGCATTATTTTGTTTAACGCTTTTTCGGTTCTTTGCGCTGTAGGTGTAGCTTGCAAGGTTATTGAAAGCAGTGGGAATGAGCAACATATCCCCAATGTGTAACAAGCTGCCTTGAATAGGGTTGACCTGTTTTAGTGCATCAGGCGTAGTATGAAAGGCCTTAGCAATGGAGATTAGAGAATCACCGCTCTTAACTTTATAGCGCTGCCATTTGATACGCTGATCAGGAGTTATCTGTGCAAGTTGCTGTTCGATCTGATCTTTGTTTTCAATAGGCACTAGAATTTCGTGCGGACCATTTGGACTGGTAGCCCACTGATTATATTGAGGGTTAAGTTTGTAGATTTCTTCAAGATCCACACCGGCCATGCTGGCTGCTTGGCTCAAATCCATCTGGCTGCCGGTATCAACCACAGCGAAATAGGGTTTATTTTCGATAAATGGCAGAGTGATACCGTGTTTTTCAGGGTTGGCCACAAGCTTTGCTAAGGCGATCAGCTTGGGCACGTAATCTCTCGTTTCTTTTGGGAGTGAGAGATTCCAAAAATCAGTAGGCAGACATTTGCGTTTATTCTTGCGGATGGCCTTGCGCACGGTACCGGCTCCTGAGTTATAAGCCGCCAAAGCAAGCATCCAGTCGCCTTTGAATTCTCTAGATAGGCCTTTTAGGAATTTAAGAGCCGCTATTGTAGAGCGTCGGATATCTCGTCGACCGTCATACCACCAGTCTTGTTTCAGGCCATAGATTCTCCCTGTGCTAGGAATGAACTGCCAAACACCGGAGGCACGGCCATGGCTGTAGGCAAAGGGGTCAAACGCGCTCTCTACAATCGGTAATAGGGCTATCTCGCCAGGCATGTCGCGTACATCGATTTGCTCCATAATGAAGTATAAGTAGCGCTCAGCACGCAAAGAAACGCGGTCGATATAGCTTTGATGAGATTTAAACCAATTTAATTGAGCAGTGATTTGGCGGTTTTCCAAATCGGAATCCAATTGGTATTGATCTCGAACTCTCTGCCATAAATCGATGTTTTCTCGCTCAATAAGAATTTCACCTGGAGGCAGGCTTGATAACTCAGGGGTTTCAAGTGATTCTACGAGTAGCTCAGGTGCTTGATAGCCACTTAAGGAATCGGAATTAGGTTGAATTAGGTTGCAGGCACTCAATAGTACAGAGAAGCCCACGATCAAAATATGACGTTGAAACAATTATTTATACCGATACTGCAAATGTGCGGGCAGTGTATGAATACATAGGTTTAGGGTCAAGTTGGGTTTCACATTATCAATAATATATTAGTTGACGAGGGATTAATGGACAGTCAGTGGGGCAAATCTCGCCAAGCTAAGCATTTATGGGAGGTTGAAAGAGAGGTACTTGATTCATCAGTGCCGAATCTATATGGCCATTATTTGTTTCAATACAGTGATTTTAAGCCTCTTCATTTTGAATCTACCAGTCTGAAGTACCATTACTACGGGTCTGAAAATCAGAATGATCAGCTTGTCATAGATTATGAAGCCCTGCCTTTTCGCGATAACTCATTGGATTGTGTGGTCCTACACCATATATTGGATGGTCGAAAAGGGGCTCATCAATGCCTTAGGGAGGCTGCAAGGGTGGTTGTACCTAACGGATACTTAATATTGGTTGGATTCAATCCCTACAGCAGTTGGGGCGGTAGTCGATTACTAGGTCGATACAGTTTTGCGCCTAAAGGGCACTATTTGGCGCGGTCTAGAGCTGTGGATTGGCTGGCTTTATTGGGTTTCAGAATTGAGGCGGATGTGAGCTTGCAATACATGCCCCCTGTGATTTTAAAGTACTTTCCACGTTTCTCTCGTTTATGTGACAAGGTGTTGTCATACCTAGGGCTTCCTTGTGCCGGAGTTTATGTGCTTTTAGCTCGTAAACTGGTTGCAGGCAGAACCCCAATTCGGCCACAATGGAGGGCTTTGAGTGGCCGACGAATTCCGGTGGCCACGCCAAGCACAAGAGGTATTGGTGTCACAGGTCGTTGAAATCTATACAGATGGGGCTTGCAAGGGCAACCCTGGCCCAGGGGGCTGGGGAGCTTGGCTTCGTTATGGTGATAAAGAAAAAGAATTATTCGGTGGGGAGTTAAATACCACCAATAATCGAATGGAACTCATGGCTGCTATCAAAGGTCTGGAAATACTAACCAGGCCTTGCAAAGTCAAATTGACCACAGATTCTGAGTATTTACGTAAAGGCGTCTTGGAATGGATGGATAATTGGAAGAAGCGTGGCTGGAAAACGGCCAGCAAGCAGCCGGTTAAAAACCAAGATTTATGGATGTTACTTGATAACGCCTTGTCTCAACATGAGATAAGTTGGCACTGGGTTAAGGGGCATTCAGGGCATCCTGGAAATGAAAGAGCTGATCAGTTGGCCAATCGTGGTGTTGAAAGTGTTATCTAAAGAGAAATTATGCGTCAAATAGTACTGGATACCGAGACCACGGGGATTGGTGAGGGTCACCGAATCATTGAGATAGGGTGTGTTGAGGTAGTTAACCGTAAACTAACGGGTCGACACTACCATCAATATATCAATCCTGAGCGGTTGGTAGATCCTGAGGCAATGGAAGTTCACGGTATAACGGATGAGTATCTTCGTGATAAGCCAGTGTTTGCCCAGATTGCCAATGAATTCATCGATTTTATAAAGGGTTCGCAATTAGTTATTCATAATGCGCCATTCGATGTGGGCTTTATGGATCGTGAGTTCGGTTATTTGAATGGGTATCCAATGACAAAGGATATCTGTTCTGTACTGGATACGCTTGCGCTGGCTCGTCAAATGCATCCAGGGCAGCGTAATAGCCTAGATGCCTTATGCCGCCGATATGGTATTGATAATAGTCATCGTGAGCTTCATGGGGCATTGCTTGACTCGGAAATTCTGGCAGATGTTTATCTGTTAATGACGGGTGGGCAAACTGACTTATCGCTGGATAGCCAGGAAGATAAAGATGATCAGCCATCTGAGCAGGAATTGCTAAGTCAATTGGTTGTCGATCCAAGTGTTGCTGCGAATTTGCCTGTTTACGGTGTGAGTGAAGAGGAAGGGCTGCAACATAAAGCTTTTTTGGAGATGCTAAAGGGAAAAAGTGATTCAGTGCACTGGAAATAGTATTGATGGTGACGTGAATTGAATCAAGGTATTAGTGGTTAGTTAGCGATAGGATGCGACAATGATAATTATTATAAAAAAACAATTAAGTTTGGTGAGTAATTAAGCTCATATGAATCAAGTTTCTAATATTAGTGTTTCTATTGGTCTCGTTCGAAAAGAGCTAGAAACCACACTACAAAAAGCAGATGGTTACTTTAGTCAGTTTAGTGAAAGCCTTGATGCTTCTCATCTTAAGCTTTTTGCTGATGAATTAAACCTGGCTCGCGGTACCTTCAAGCTACTGGAACTACCCGGCGCTGAGTCGTTAGCAACAGAAATGGTCTCCTTGGTTGGCGATGGCGCTGTTAAGCAGATGCTAAAAGTAGATGCGCTTGGTCGAGCCTTAATTAGTTTGACTCAGTATATTACGCTTTTGCTTGAACGAGAGGTTGATCATCCAATATTGTTGATTCCGGCAATTAATTTGGTTCGAAAAGCGGGCGGTCACAAGCCTTATACTGAATCACATTTCTTTTTAGTTAATCTTAGGCCCAAGCTTCCAGAGATTGAGAAGTCTAATTTAAATATCAAACCACACCTTCCACGAATTCGTTTAATGTTTCAGGCGGGTTTGCTGCGTGTATTAAAAGATCAAAACCCTGTAGTTGGATTTAAGTTAATTCAGCGTTCTCTGGTTCTCCTTGAAAGAGGCCTGCGAGGCTCTTTAGCTTGGCCTTTTTGGTGGACGAGCTTGGCAGCACTTGAAGCGATTGTAGAAGAGGACTATGAGTTAACATTGGCTCGCAGAATGCTGTTTGCTCGCATTGATATATTAATGCGGACCATGATTAAAAACGGCGTGAAAGTCTTTACCAATCAAATTGCAAATGAATTACATAAGGATTTATTGCACATAGTCAGCTTGTCCTCTAAAGCGGAAGGCTTGGTCGGGGATGTAAAAAACAGTTACGCCATTAAATCTGCTGTTACGGAATCTATATTAAAGGATGAGCGTAAACTTCTAGCAGGTCCTGATATTGGATCGTTCGACACACTCGCAAAAGCGTTTAAAGAAGAGATTAATAGTGTTAAAGAAGCGCTGGATTCTGCTGAAAAAGAGCTATTAAGTGAAGACGAGTTTGATGAGCTTAAAGGTCGACTCCAAAGAATGTCCAATGTATTGAAGGTGATACAACAGGATGCACTGGGTGAACGTATCGAGAAGCAGCTGAGTAATGTTATCGCGTTAACCAGTTTAAATCCTGAAGAAAAAGTAACCGCTCTAGCTGGAATTGCAGATGCCTTATTGCAGGTAGAGTTGGCAAGTGACAAGTTTGGCCGTCAATCCAGCAAACAGATCCAGCAGGAGATCATTGGTGCTGGCCACTATTATGAAGCTCGAATAGTTTTATTTGATGAAATAAATGCTGGTCTTTCCGTATCTAAGCGTGCAATTGCTGCATTTGTAGAAAGTAGTGACAAACTTCATTTGGCAAATATCAGTCAAGCCTTGGTAGGTGTGAAAGGTGCGTTAATTTTCCTTAATGAAGATCAATGTGCTCAAATTATTAGTATGGCCATGCGATTTTTGAATGAGAAGGTTTTACCAAGCGATCAGCCTGCTGATGAGGCAAGATTGGAGGTGTTGGCTGATGTGTTAACCAGTATTGAATATTATATTGAGACGGTTTCTCAATCAGATGTATCTGCCACAGATATTCTAAGTCTTGCAATCAAAAGTATTGCTCAATTGGGTTACAAGGTGGCGTAATGGGCGTTCAGGTTTTATCGATAATCTTAGTCATCATTGCATTGTTGATGTTGTACTTATCATTTAAAACATTATTGAAGTCAG